>JAGVKY010000075.1 GCA_020050175.1 Parachlamydiales bacterium | reverse complement strand
CTTGGGGATGCCGACAGGCTTCTGGGAGGAAGCAGCTTAAAAGCTTAGAAGGAAAGAGGGAGAAGCTCTCAAACCGACTTATGCAACAACGCCACTTTCCGTTAATAGCCTTGCGAAGCGAAGAGGTTAGAATATCGACAAGCTGCAACCTCCTATCAGATCTTCTTTAAAGCTTAAGTTCATGCTTTAAGTATTTTTGCCATGATTCGAAAGAGTTCTATGGTCATTTCTCTATCCTGAATGCCTTCGAATTGGCTCTCAAAACTGGCTCTGATGATCTCCTCTCTAGCCGCTTGGTAAGGGGTTCTCAAAAATAGTCTGTGGAACAGATAGGTTACAACTCCAAAGGAGGTAAGAGCAGCAAATAGGCCGCCGAGTTGAGTAAGATAAAAGGCTTCATTAATTTGGTCGGAACTATTGCTCGAAAACAAGTCGCCCACAGGGGTGTATAACAGGAGAATGCCATTCTCTAACGCAAGAAAAGCCGAAAGGGCTTGCATGCCTAATAATGGAGGGACAATCGTTATTTTAAATAATTTTCTTGTGCAAGATTCTCGCTTAAAGGTCTTTTTGTAGTTTTTCCAGAGGGCGCGCCATGTGACCCCATGTTTAATTTTTTCGGAAATCTTCTTTAATTTTGGAGCTAAAGCGGTGTGTATTGCACCTGTTTTTGAAAGAGGGTCAGGTTTGAGATAAAAGTCCACGATACCTAAGCTTTGAAGGCGTGAAATATGTAATAAATAGAGTTCTTCATGCATTTCAGGCGTTAAAGAACGCTCCCTAATACAAATATCATAACTTTCATCCAACAACTGATGTTTAGCCTTTCGAGGGGCATCGCCTAAAACAAGGAAGAGGGCCACCAAGGTGATGACTGGAATATCCGTTAAGCAGGCAAACAACGCTCCCGAATTGGTGATGGTGTTAGCAAAATCGACCGTAAGAGCAGAGGAAAAATTGCCATTTACCAGAAGATTGACGCTCGAATAAGAGGCAAGAAACCCAAGCGCTAAAAGACCTAAATACGTCGTCAATACCAGAATTTTAAGAGAACTTACAGAATAGCTTTGCAGTTGAAAAGATTCTCTCCAATATTTCCCCACCAAAAGAGCCCTTCTAAATAAATTTTGTACTGAAACCTTTTCAATACGTTGGCTAATGGACAACACCTCCCTTTGCTGCTCCTGGATAAACTGATAAGGACTTAAATCCTCCTCTAGAGCCCTAAGATTAATCTGTAACGCACCCATCAGCTTGTTCCTTGACTTCAATTTTCATAAAGTAGCATACACTACATGTATCCGATGATACATACAAGCCTTCTCTGCCTAAAAAAAATTGCGCTTAGAACAAAACAGCTGTTAAATTAGTAAGAATTATCCCCTAAAAAGGGCCATATGGTCGCCAACGTAGAACCTAAAGAAAAAGAAGCTACCCCTTTTATTGCGACACGCCATCACCACCTTTTGGAGAAGGCTGAAGATTATGTCGAACTAGTTGCAGATTTGATTCAGAGCAAGGGAGAAGCTCGGACGTGCGACATTGCTGCTCGTTTAGGAGTCTCTCATGTCACTGTCGTCCGTACGATTCAACGGCTCGAACGAAAAGGGTATTTACATCGTGAGCCTCATAGGCCTATCACCCTCACCGAAAGTGGTAAACAGCTCGCAGCCTTCTCCAAGGCTAGACACAACCTCATCATAGAATACCTTTTATCCATCGGCGTACCCAAAGAGATCGCTGCCATTGATGCAGAGGGGATGGAGCATCACATTAGCCTCCAAACCTTAGAAGCTTTTCGCCATCAGCTAAAAAAAAATTAACGAGACTCTTTTATTTAATTGGGACGGCGGCGGAAGAGCTGGCCGGCACTTTCAAGGGAAATGACCGCGATGATGGCCATTTGCATCTGCTGTATCTGTCGAAAGTTCCTTGCTTGGATTTTGACCAACTGTCCATCCTTTGATACCTTCGATACAACCTTCAATCCACCACCCATCTGGTGTACTGAGCATTGGTATTCCATTTAATGCAGCCTTCATCCCACTCGTGCCAGAGGCTTCCATTGGGGACTGTGGCGTATTAAGCCAAATGTCAACCCCTGAAGTCATTTTCTGGGCAATTTCACTATCATAGTTTTCAAGATACACAATCTTGATCGCTTGTTTTAATTGTTCTTTGATTTGGAAAATGTATTTGATGACAACCTTTCCTGGTTGATCTTGAGGATGAGCCTTTCCTGCAAAGACGATTTGAATAGGACCGGCTTTGGCCGCTATCTCATTAAGCCTAAAAAAACCTCCTTCATATCAAATATTTCTTTGCGTTGGAGAACTTTTTCAACCATTTCTAGTGGAAATTTATCATGTCCCACCGCTATTGGAGTATGTGTCGTAAAAATACACTGTTTTCTGATAACCTCAACCTCTTCATGTGGAAACTGCTTTTTACTTGCTTTAAGAGCCGCTTCATCTAGAAGTTCCAGAGTTAAAAGACTCGCATGCCCCTCATTCATATGAAAACGTTTAATTTTATCATGTCCGAGGGCTCGCAACATTCTAACCCCCCCGATCCCCATACGATCTCTTGGCAAAATCTATAATATTTTCTAGAAAGCCAATCTAGCAATTGATGCAGCTTTCAACTTATACTCACGGTGGAAAAGGGCATTATGCTCTGACCGTTGTTGGGCTATTGAAAGCCGAAGGGAATGTTTTAGCAACTTGAGGT
>JAGVKY010000109.1 GCA_020050175.1 Parachlamydiales bacterium | reverse complement strand
GCTTTTGCCTTTTTTATCTCGGTCTTTTTTTCGTTTATTGGGATGTGGATGGCTTACGATTTTGATTGGCCCCCTGGGGCAACCATCGCTCTCCTCACGGGTCTTGCTTATGGAATCCTCCTAATTCTTAAGGGACCATTTTTAAGATTGACTAGGCGGAGGATAGCCGGCTAACATTTCACCATTCATTCTACGGAAAGATGGCTGAGTGGCCGAAAGCACGTCCCTGCTAAGGACGCATACCCTTTGGGTATCGAAGGTTCGAATCCTTCTCTTTCCGTTCTTTTTTAAAACTGTTGCTAGTCGTCTTCATAAACATCTTTACGATGGTCGATATCTACGCTGATGACAATCACTTTGCCTTCGTCGACTCTATAAATCACGCGATAGTCTCCAACCCTCAATCTTCTATAACCCTTTAAGCTATATCGCAAAGGTTTCCCAAAATTGAGCGGATCTACGGTCAATTTTTTCTCTATCGCCTTTCTGATAATTTCTCGGATCGCTGGTGGGATTCTTTCATAGTCTTTCTTTTTAGAACCTAGATCGTAGAAAACCTTATAGGTCACTCTTTAATCTCCCAATATTTTTCGTGGGAAATTAGTGGGTTTTTCTCGTTCTCTCTTTCTTCAATTTTTTGGATTAAGAGCATATCCTCGTAGTCTTCAAGCCACTCGTGTACCATTTTTTTAATCAATGATGACATGCTCACCTTCTGCTTGCTGGATAGAATTTGAATAATTTCCAGATCTTCTGCATCCAAAGTTACGTTGATTCGTTGTGTTTTGCCGTCACTCATAACATCTCCTCCTTCTTGTTTTAGTGTATCACATGTGGCACACCTCGTCAATCTAACGCTATTTCTTCTTGTTTATCGATTTGGCATAATATGAACATTCATGATGAGAAATAGACGAGCGCTTTTGCCTTTATTCAAAATCCAGTTCCTTCAAGAAATGCCTGCGAGCAAGTGGCAGATTTCTTTGAAACCCTTAGAAGATTGGAAGGTCAAGGTTCTTTTGGAGTCTCCCGCCGAGTTGAAATCGTAGCAGTGATCGGCATAACTCATCTATGGTATACATATGCTCGATCGGGAGAGAGAACTATAGTTACCTGCACATCATCACCCATTCTTTTAAAGGCTGGTGTTCTTAGCATTAAGTCTGTTTCAGAAGAGACGAAGAAAACCCATTATTTCATTTCCTCTAAAACTTGTTTTAACGATGTTTTTCGAGACATTCTTGGGCGTAAAATCCCTCTCCCGGGTACAGAAAAATAGAATAAAAGCAGTTCGTTGAAACTGATTTTTTAAAATTACCGGTTTTTTTTACTATCTTTTCTTGTTTAAAGGAATTTCATGTCGGAAGTCCTTAAATATGTGGGGAATCCTCCGGCCTTAGCCTTTGAAAGGGAATACATCTAATTTCGTGATAAACAGAAAGTCCCTCCCTTAGAGTTTTATCAAGTGCCAGGTGAAGGTGTTGGTCTAGAAGAACATGATTAGAGAGCCCTTTCTTTAAAGAGAAAAGGTTGGACATAAATGGGATGGATGAGTATATTTTAATTTAAAACAGTGGAGTTTTGCAGTGCCTGCAAACAGTAAATTTCAAAGAAGAATGTTAGAAGGTTCTATTACCCTCTCTTCTCTCTCCCTGCTGCTGTTCAATCTGGCCCGCTAAGGCCATCTTTCTCCCCCCTCTAAAAGTTGCTACTGATTTGTAATTTTCCCAACTAAGGTTGGTCGTTAAATTTATTAAAAAAGATTTTTTATATGTCGAGTTTAAACGTTGCTGAAACCACCTGGAAGAGCCAGGCAGGTTATGTCTGGTCGCTCATAGGATCTGCCGTTGGGTTTGCCAACATTCTCAGCTTTAGCGCCCAGGTTTATAAAAACGGGGGTGGGGCCTTTTTGATTCCCTATTGCATGGCCCTCTTTATTTTGGGAATTCCTCTTTTGATGTTAGAGGGGATCATTGGCCACAGAACAAAAATGCCCCTTGTTGGTGCATTTGGTTCTCAATGGGGCAATGCTGGAAGGACCCTTGGCTGGCTTGCTGTCTTAGCTTGCTTGACCATCGGCGGATTTTACATTGTTCTCACCGGTTACGCTGTTGCCTATACCTATTTTTCGGGTGTGGGTGTGATACCTGCTGATACGAAGACCTTCTTTGTTGAAACCTTTTTAAAGACAACTCCAAGTTTGTCGGACTTTGGGGGGCTTTCTATCCCCATTTTTATTGCAACCTTGGGTGTAGGTGTTGCGACCTGGTTTGTCCTCGTTCGTAACGTTCGCTATGGCATTGAAAAGATCTGCACCATTTTTATGCCGATGCTTGCTGTCATCATGGTCCTTTTTGCTGTGATTGTCAGTTTTCTCCCCGGTGGATTAGATGGATGGGTTTATTATTTAAAACCCGATTTCTCCCGTTTGTCAGATCCAAGTCTATGGCGAGATGTCTTTGGACAGCTCTTTTTTAGCTTGTCTTTAGGGTTAGGGATTATTGTGGGCTACTCACGACATACGGGAAAAACGACCAATATTGCGAAGGCGATGATGTATGTTGCCTTGGGAGATTTTGCCGTTTCTTTTATTGCAGGGGCCGCAATTTTTGGTTGCTTAGCTCATATTAGTTACACCCAAGGCATTCCTTTTGCTTCGATTTTGACGACCGATTCCACTTTTGAAATTGGATTCGTCATCTTCCCAAAGATCCTTAAAGTCTTTGGTCCTATGTTGGCTCAATGGGTGGGCATGCTTTTCTTCTTCTGCATTTTTATTGCAGGGATCACAGGAGTTTTCTCCATTGTGGAAAGCGTTGCAGGGAATGTGGAGATTGAATTCAAAACCACACGTAAAAGAGCCGTCACTGCCACGATCCTCTCCATCATGGGATTGGCTGTGTTGTTTAGCATGGGGAATTCCTCCCATTTGATTGATGCCCTTGCCCCTATGGTTCTTGGGACCAATATGCTCGTTGGTGGTCTTGCTTTGATCTTGGCTTTCGGTAAGTGGAGCAATGGCTCTTCAAGGGATCCCTTTGCATTTTGCTTAAAGTATATTGCTCCCTTTCTCCTAGGAGTGATTTTATTGGGTAACCTTACTCAAGAGTTTAAGGTTTTTGATTTGGCGATAGGAGTTCGCTGGTCTTGGTTTGCTTTAGCTTTAGTCATCTCTTTTATCCTCGCTAATATTGTAAAGAAGGAAGGACGCCATGCCATTTGCAAATAAATTAGTCGCGGTCATGAATGAAAAAGTTAAATTCTCCCTCTGGAAGTGATCTAAAGAAACAAAAACACCTGATGATTTAATCAGGTGTTTTTGTCATTCACTTTTCGAGTTTTTCGACAGAGGTGGGGATGATGCGGCTGCCGCGGGTGCCTGAGATGTACCAGAAGGCCCATTGTGTCATGACCAGGATGCGGTTTCTGAAATCGATAAGGTAGCGGATATGGACAAACGACCAGATCAGCCAGGCAAAGAAACCAGAAAAAGTGAAGCCTCGGATAGATCCTACGGCGTTTGCTTTTCCGATGGTGGCTAGTTGACCCTTATCAAAATATTTGAAAGGTTTTTGTTCCTTCCCTTTTTTTAAGAGCTTGGCAATGTAGCGGCCCTGTTGCATGGCGACGGGGGCAATGGCTGGAAGAGCGGGTTCTAAATCCTTAATGCGTGCGGCATCTCCCACGACAAAAATTTGCGGAAAACCGGGAACTCTGAGATCTTTTTCAACAAAAACTCTTCCTTGAGAGTCAAGGGGAGTTTTCAAAGTTCTAAGCAGAGGGGAGGCGGTATTTCCTGCAGCCCAAATGACAGTTTTAGTTCGGAATAGCCGGCCATCCATAACGACTCCCTCCCGATTAATCTCGGTCACTTTGGTGTCTAAAACCACGTTGACACCCATCTTTTCTAAAGCTTTTTTAGCCTTCGAACATAGCTTAGAAGGAAAAGAGGGAAGAAGTTCAAACCCCCCCTCTATGAGGAAAATTTCAATATCTTGTGGTTGGATTCTACGAAAATCTTGGATGAGGGAACGGGCGATTTCCGAAATAGCTCCGGCCATTTCGACACCAGTAGGTCCTCCTCCTACAATCAAAAATCTGAGGTAGGCTTCTTGGTCTTCTTTTGACTGGATTTTTTCAGCTTCTTCAAATGCTAGGAGAATCTTCTCTCTAATTTTAATGGCATCCTCAAGAGTCTTCAATCCAGGGGCATACTTTTCCCACTCATTATGTCCAAAATAAAATTGGTGGGTCCCTGGGGCTAAGATAAGATAGTCAAAAGGGATGGGAGAGCCCTCATTCAAGAGAACAAGGTTTTTTTCTTTATCAATGGCGGTCACATCCGCCATTAAAACCGTGGTGTTCTTTTGCTGGCTAAGGACTTCACGGATAGGAGCCGAAATATCGCTTTCGCTCAAGCCAGCTGTTGCCACTTG
>JAGVKY010000191.1 GCA_020050175.1 Parachlamydiales bacterium | reverse complement strand
TAGGTAGTCAACGGCTTTTTGAATGGAAAGGGCGATCTTCGGAGTAAATCCCAAAGGTTCTGTGCAAATCGTGATAAAGCGATCAAGAAGGGTGCCATCGATAATTGCACCAATGAATCCGACGGCGGGTAAGTAGGTTTCTGCAAAGAGACGTACTTTGAGAGAGAGGGCGCCTGTCCGGAGGGCCTCTTCGAATTTAAAGGCTAAAAGACCAAAAGCTGCGTAGACAAACTGACCTAATGCAACGAGCGCAATTAAACCTGCGACCATGGCGATCCGGAACAGATCTCCACTTTGCTCCGATAAAAATCGAAAAACATCGACAGCTCTGTCGCGTAACTTTTCGGGAAATTTTAAAGATTTGGGGGCAACTTTGTTCCAGCCATCCCTTATGTGCTCATATTTTCCGTGATGGATGGCAGCTAAAAAAGTAAAAAAGGGGATCGAAAGGAGGGGGACAACATTGCAAAGGAGTTTAGTCGTAAAGGAGATATTTCCCTTGAAAATGATCTCTGCTACTTTTTTAACGAGCGAGCCTAAGGCAATCGCTTGAACAGCCTGGTATTTGACAGCTAAATAGTAGTTTTTGCCCCTTTTTTTATAGGCATCTTCTCCAATTTTTTCCTCGACAAAGCCATATCCTCTTCCCCAGCCAGCGAGTCCATTCATCAAAAAAGCAATGCCCATTGCCAATCCCCTACAATAAGCTCTCCATTATTTTGACTTTCCTCTTTTATAGGTATGTTTTTCTTTAAAATAGGTTGAGGGGTTCTTGTATATTAATTAATTGAAAAATTGAGTATAATGGTGCCGTTAATATGGAGTTTTATGCTTATAAAAAGCTGCCTTTTGTCTTTAGGTTTACTATTTGCTTCATTCCAAGAGGGAGAACTGCCCCCTCAAAAAAGTTTAATCGAGCAGACTCATCTTAGCCTAAACCGTCAAGATCTCCATTTTTTAATCTGGAAGACCTTTATCAAAATGCCCATTTTTACCCATATTGCTTAAATAAAGGGAAAATGGCCGCCGCCAATTCAAGTTCTAATGTCTTTGGGGATTTGAGAGGGTTGTCAACAAGTTTTCCTTTAGTTTTTCAGGGACGCCAGCGATCACCTGGCTAATTTTTCCGCTCTTTTCTAAGACAAAGAGGGTGGGATAACCCGTCACTTTAAAAAGTTCCCGTAATTTCCCCTCAGGATCCTCAACCCACTCTGTCGAATTATCTACCTTTGCCGGGAGTTTGGTAGTCACAGTAATAAATCGATAAGGGAGTTTCCCCTGTTTTGCTAAAAGATTTAAAACAGGCTGTTGCTCGTGGCAATAGAGGCAGTCGGGTGAGACGAAGTTGATCACCAAACCCTCGTTACCGATCGAGATCATTTGCCCCTTAATTGTTTTTGCAATGAATGGAGGGGCTAAGTCTCCAGATTGCTTCCCATCCGCTAAAGAAAGGCTAGGTTTATGGCTGTAAGCCATAAAGGTGAGATTTAGGCAGCTAAACAGGGCGACAACCGAAACGGGGGCAAAGAGTGCCAAACAAAGTTTTTCTCTAGGCGAAGAGGAGGAATACTTATTCGAGATCGAAGGTTCAAAGAGCCAGATTGTCCATATCACAAGGTGGCAAGCATGTCCGATGAGACAGGCGACGCACCATCCTGGCAGGTTTAAATAGGTCAGTGTCAAAGCGAGCAAGATCGCCCATAACACTCCAGCTCTAGCGACGAGGGGGGTGGGGAAAGCGGGGTAGATGAATGCTATCACTATAAGTAGAGCAAAGTAACCGGCTCCAATGAGAGTAAAATAGGGACTGCTAAAAGAGCACGTCTGACATTTAAAAAGGCCAAAGAAGTTGGGACTTTCGGGTAAATGCAAGAATAGGGCTAACAAAGCAACAAATCCCAAAAGAGGCACCCATGAGCGGAGCTTTTTCATGGAGTTGCGACAGGACAACATTTAAGGTGGAACTGTTCAAGTTTAAGAACTCTCATCATGAAAGCCGATTTCCTTCTTCTACTTCTTTTGCCCTAACCCATCACCTTTCTGGCGAGTTATGGTGGTTACGCTAACATTTAAGGAGACAGCCGTCAAATCGCTACTATTCTTTTTTTTCGATGACCATTAGGGTAGTTGGTTGGGTGTATCTAGACTGGCACCAGGCCCATTTTTTAGAGATATCAGCTGGGACTTTTTCCATTTGTTTGCAAGGGACAAAGCCAAACTGTTCGTAGAAAGGGATCAGGTTTTTAAAAGGGATGCAATAGAGTGTTTGGTAAGGTTTAACCTGCTCAACAAGAAATTTTACCAGTTCCTTGGCAATGCCCAGGCTTCGAAAGGCTTCCATGACATAAATACCCCCCAGCTCAAGATTGTCACTATCCACTTTAAGAAGGCGACCAAGGCCAGCTTTTTCCTTATCCACTTCGGCAATGGCAATGATTTCTTTATCGAACTTTGAACGGGCTAAATCAGCCTTATCGTAACACGAATTAATCCAATCGATTTCTGATTCTTCTGCAAGTCTTACATTGATCATATGAGTTTATCTTAGAAAAAAGGGCCATTTCTTGTAACTTTCTAGCATGTTTAAGCGATTTATTGACTTTTCGGTACCCATTGAAAATGGGATTCCTTCTCGAAGCTTTGCTCTGTGGATTCACTGTTTCGTCCTTTCCGGTAAAAATCAAAAGTCTTTCAGCTGGCTGGACAAGAGCTGTCGCTTTGTTTTAGGAGAAAAAAATGGCTCATAAGAAAAGATGTTTTGGAGGATGTGAAGGGCAAGAATTGTATGCCGATTACCACGATCATGAATGGGGAGTTCCGGTTCATGATGATAGACATTTATTTGAGATGTTGATTCTTGAAGGGGCCCAAGCGGGTCTCAGTTGGGAAACAGTGTTAAAAAAGAGACAGGGTTATCGAAAAGCCTTTCACCACTTCAATCCACAAATGGTAGCAGCCATGAAGGATGAAGAGTTGGAAGCTCTAAGGGAAAATCCTGAGATCATCCGTAACCGTTTGAAAATCTATGCTGCTCGGCAGAACGCAAAAGTTTTCTTAGAAATTCAAAAGGAATTTGGAAGTTTTGATCAGTACCTGTGGAGCTTTGTTCAGGGTCGACCGATCGACAACCACAGAGCGAGCTTTAAAGAGGTTCCGGCAACGACAAAAGAGAGCGATGCGCTTGCAAAAGATCTTAAAAAAAGGGGAATGACCTTTGTTGGTTCCAAGATTATCTATGCCTACATGCAAGCAGTCGGACTAGTCAACGATCACTTGGCCGATTGCTGGGTGAGGAAATCAGCGACGTAATGACTGCTGTAATAGTGAGGCCAAAAATCAAACTGGAGAATCCTTAAAAGATAGAATATCGAAAAAAATGTTTAAGTAAAATTTTTCTTCTCTCCTGGCAGAAAAACAGATCATTTAGTAAGAAGTGAGCAAACAGAAGGTATCGATGAAAAAGCTCGCTCAAAAGAAAATGGTCTCAATGGACAGTATTAAGGCTCATGGTGTGCCAAGAAAGTTAGACGGCTTTAATGGTCAAAAAGGGACGCCAAGAGAATTGTCTACGCCTAGCGATTTGAGTGAAAAAGGGCGGCAAGAGATCGCCAAGGTGATCAACCCTCTTGTAGCTGATTCTTTTGCCCTTTATGTCAAAACAAAGAATTTTCACTGGCATCTTTCAGGTCCTCACTTTAGAGATTATCACCTTCTGTTTGATGAGCAAGCCGATCAAATCTTTGCCATGATCGACGTTCTTGCCGAACGCCTTCGTAAACTTGGTCAAAACACCATCCATTCTATTGGACAAATTAGTCGTCTCCAAAATGTGAAGGATAATGATGAGGCTTTTGTTGAGCCTGAAAGAATGGTGGAAGAGCTCATGAAGGAAAACAGAGATTTAACCAAAAGGATGAGAGAGGCTCACGAAGTCTGCGACAAAAACAAAGATTGTGCGACAACAAGCATCTTGGAAATCTTCATTGATGAAACGGAGAGAAGAACCTGGTTCCTCTTCGAAATCATTAGCAAATAGCCGCTTCCGCGGGGATGAACCAGCCATAGTCACAATGTTTGGAGCAGTGATAATTGTAGAAAAGTGGACTAAATCATCCATCTCTGCAAATCCTATTTCCTCTTCTACTTCTCTTTATAAAGTTTCAAGCGAAGACTACCCTTTTTGGGTGCGTCCGCCTGGAATGTTCCAAAGTTTTCTTTGAGATTTTTGCCTTCTTGATTCCGAATAAAGGCTTTTACACCCAAATGAAAACAATCTTCCTTTTGCTCGATAAATACTTACGCCAATTAACGAAAAGGTCATTCTATGAAATTTTTAGGAAAAAAATCGATAGTTGAAGGGGGAAATCTCTGTCATTCCATATAAAAAATCTCTGACTGGATAGAAAGAACTGCTCAAAAAGGGTATGCTCCCTTTTTTGGAGGTTTTCTTATGAAATTAATGATTATTTGTTTACTTGCCTTAACAACTTTGTGGGGCAAGACGATTGTTGTGATGGAGACAAATCAAGGGACGATTGAATTAAAATTATTCCCTAAAGTCGCACCTAAAACGGTAGAAAATTTTGTGACACTTGCCAAACAAGGTTACTACGATAATCTCACCTTTCATCGCGTGATCCCTAATTTCATGATCCAAGGGGGAGACCCAACTGGTACTGGTGGCGGCGGAAAATCGATTTACGGCAAAACTTTCGAAGATGAGATATCGCCCGATGTCACTTTTGATCGCCCCTATCTTCTAGCAATGGCCAATGCCGGTCCTAACACAAATGGAAGCCAGTTTTTTATCACAACGATGAATACCACTTGGTTAAATGGAAAGCACACAATTTTTGGCGAAGTAATTAAAGGGCAAGATGTTGTCAAAAAAATTGAAAATGCTTCAGCAATTAATTCCCGCCCGAAAGAGCCTCAAGTTATCTTGCATATGAGCGTCAAAGAGTGAAGCAAGAGAATCATCGATTTTTTAAGCAAAGCGATTTTAGCATTCGTCTTATTCGAGTGTAATTAAATTATTTGTTTGATTAATGTCGCTGGTTGTGTTATCGAAAGTTTTTGAGATTAAGAGAAGTTTTATGAAGAAATTATTTTTTGGCTTAGCCGCTATTCTTGCTTGTTCGACATCCTATGCATTGGATGTCTACGTTGAAGGTCGGGCAGCTTATACGCACCCAACCGGCAACCGTTTTAACAAGATCTATCATGACGCTGCCTATTATGGCGGCGAAATTACTGTTCCAGTTTGGGAAGGTTTTTCACTCTGGACAGGAGCAGGTTATTTCTCCTCTAACGGGAAATCCTATCCACTTCATAACTCCACAAGAGTTCAAGTTGTCCCTGTTGATTTAGGCGTAAAGTATATGATTCCTTGGGGCTGTTTTATTAAGCCTTATGTCGGCGCAGGGGTCGAATGGAATTATGTGAATACAAACGACCATTCCAATTTTGTTAAAAGACACATTAACAAATGGGGTATTGGCGGCATTTTTAGAGCGGGGGGGCTTGTTGACTTGCCTTACAATCTATTTGCCGATGTTTTCGTTGAGTATTCTATCTGTCATGTCACCAACCATAATAACTTCCACAATAGAGTCGTTCCTCACAATGCAAGAGTTGACAATGTGAGAGCTGGAGTGGGCATTGGATATAAATTTGGATTTGGCAGCAGCTGCAACAACGATTGTTGCGAAGTTGTTGAACCAGGTTGCTACTATCTTTACTAAGATTGGCTGCTACCAATGAGGCTTCTTGTATGACGCCCCCTTAAGGTGAAGGGGGCATCATACGAAGAGTTTTATGAATTAGAAGTCCGGAGGCTGCGTTTCTTAGCAAAATAGGATGCAGTGAGGAAGAAAAAGCTCACTGGCAGCCCATCGATATCGATCTCACGATCCATTTTTCAAAAGAGCCGCTCGGCTGTCAAACGGATCAATTAGCCCACGTTGCCTGCTATAAAATCATCGTCGATCTGATCGCAGAACTTGTTCAAAGAAAGTCATTATATTTGATTGAGAGTTTAGCTAAGGAAATATTCGATAGGGTGCTCCACTAGATTGGGATTTGCCCTATTTAAATCTCGTGGTAAGGGGAAAACTTATCTTTCGCCCCTCTTCTTTGCAATGTCTTTAAACATTTCAACTCTTAAATTAACATTGCATAGGTAAAATACTTTCAAAAAGAGATATTTTATGAGCACACATCTTCAAAGAGTACAAACTAATTCTGGTATCGATCTCCCTCGAGGCACAAAAAGAAGTGCAGATACCCTCAATACGAATTTATTATCAGAAACTGATCAGACAATTGAAGATTTACAAAGTAAAATGAATTACCACGGCAGTGAAATACGGAGTATTAGGAGTCAAATTAATGCTGAAAAAGCTCCAGAAGTTATTGCTGCTCTTCGATTTAAAGAATTAAAACATATGTCAGAATTTTATTTAAGTGGACGAAATCTCGAAAGAATAAAAAAGGGAGATCTTCAAAATAAAGTTGATGAATTGGAAAAAAATGTTGAAGCGGTAACAAAAAAAGCAAAAAAAGATTTAGAATCTTTCTATGTTCAAAAGGATGAATTAAGATCAATAATTGATACTACGTTAACGAAGCTAGATGAGGAGAAAAAGATAAATAGCGCGTTAAACCAAGCAAATATAGATGTTAAAAAAGGGAATGCACTTCTTTCTAGAAGACACGAAAATACTAAAAAAGCCTATGGTCAAGTGAAGACAAAACTGACTTCAGCCAAAGCGACTTTAGTCGAGCTAACTTCTTCTTTAGAAAAAGCTGCTGTAGAGAATAGAATTTTAAAAGATAAGTTAGCAGCTTCCGAAGCAAGGAATGCAAAGTTTATCTCAAGGCTCGATGCGATTGCTAAATTTACAATGGGAGCAGCTAAAACAGTTTAAAGCTTAGCTAAGTCCACTTAATCATCCCTAAGACAAACATAGAATAGCTTGAGTTGACCCTTTTTATTAGAGGGCGATCTTTACTTTTCTAGAGGAGCTAAGAATTCGACAAGGGCATAGAAAGGGTAAGTTAAGCTTTGATTTATTTCACCGGGAAGAGCGGTCGCAAATTTAATAAAAATGAGAGGCAAGGCGACATGCGCCGCAGCAAAAACTAAATTACTAATCGGTGCCGGAACCCAATTTGAAAGCTCTGGGGCAAGCTGATTGGCTCCCATACGTCCCAATTCTAAAACAAGAGAAGGCAGGGTGCCAAAATAAATACCAGCAACTGCACCTGTTATCAGCGCTCTGTATTTTCCATTTTTTGCACTGTGCGCCCATGTAATGGCAGTTATCCCAATTGCATTAAGTGGGGCAGTAAATGCAAGAGATGAAACTATTTGATATGGAATTAGGCTCATATTAGACGCTATTGTAAAAGTTTTTAATAAATAAGTCCATTTTAATATAGTGATAATATATTTTCTACTAAGCTTATTTGAATTGTATTTTACCTGAAAATCAAATTGTAAAATACTTCCTTTAGAGAAGGGGGAATGTGTCTCTTCCTAGATCTCTATTTTTGGGTAGGGCTCACTTGGTGTTGAGTTGACTTATAGAATCAATGCCCTGCTTCTATTAGACCGACTTATAAAGGTCGTGAAGGGTAATGTTAGAAGGGGAGTTTTGGAAGGTTTGATCGGTTTTTGTTAAAAAATCGATAATTCTCTTTCGAGATTCGGTGTCTTTGACAGTTGTCTTTAAGTCTGAGCTTTTTTCAAGCGCATCGCAAATATCTTTAACAGTTAAATCATCTGGATTGCAAAAGGGCTGGTAACCTTCTATCCCATCGTTATTTAGAGTGCGGCTAAGGATGCCATGATTCACCAAAAGTTTAAGAATTGAGCGGGTGGTGTCTAGGGAAGTTTTCAGCTTCTCGGTGATTTGAATATCGGATAGAGGCGGAAGGGAAAGGTAAAAAGTCGTTAGACATTGATCGAGGATCAAAAATGTTAGTTGTTTTTTATTGACATTGAGGTGGGAAGGGTCTTTTTCGTAATTATTTTCTATCGTTGCTGCTAGTTCGAAGCCGATAAGGGCAACGATCCAGCTCAATTGAAGCCAGATTAAAAAGAGGGGGAGGACAGCTAAGGAGCCATACACAACATTGTAATTCAGAAATTTAGAGATGAAATTAACAAAGAAAAATTGGGTCAATTGAAAGGTCAATCCAGCAAAAAGGGCTCCTATGACCGTGGGCAATAATCTCATCCTTCTATTAGGCATGAGGAAAAAAAGGATAAAGAAAAGGCAGCAACTTAAGATCCACGATTCGATTTTGAAGACACTAAAAAGCTGACCTACTGTCTGAACGACAGTCATCCCAATGATATCTTGGATGTGTGATTGAATAAAAATTCCGATGCTTGTCAGAACAACGAAAACAAAAATAGTCAATAGAATGATCGCAATATAATCAGTGAATTTTCTGTAAAGTGTCCTAGGGTTTTCTACCTTTAAAATTTCGTTCAATGCGATTTCAATATAATAAAGCAAGTTAATGATGGCCCATAAAAGAAAGAGGGTGCCTATGCCGATGATCACTCCCTCTTTTGTGTATTTAAGGAGGGAATTGGCAATGTTGAGGGCATGCGTCATGATCTCCCTTTGCCCAGGGATACTTTTTGTGAGCAAATTTTCCAAATAGGTTTCAAACCCAAAGCCTTTGGCAATTCCTAACAAAAAGGCGAGGAAAGGGACAATCGACTGGAGGGTATAAAAGGAGAGGGCAGAAGCTTTTGTGTAGCAGTTATCCTGGACAAAATTTTTGATCGTATCCCAGATAATCGATCCACTTTTTCGGAAAAAAAGGCTTAAAAATTTTACTTTCATCAACCATTTTTAATTAGCAGGTTCCCCCTTCCAAAGCAACTCATAGGGAGCTACAATTCGATGGATGGCTGCATTTGCCTCTCTTCTTTTAGAAATTTGGGTAAGCCAAAATGATGTAAAAAGGACGGGAGTTTCCCTTTTAAAACGAGATAGAAAACGACCAGAAATAGGGATTAAAAATGATCAAATATTTTGCGTTTATTTTGATTTTTCAAGCTCTGACAGGTGTTGAAGCACCCTGCTCCGTTGCAGATCCAAAAGTAATTTTGATGCGCCATGGCGAGGCGATGCACAACATTGAAGATGTTTATAACTCTAACCCTGCAAGTCTTAACTATACTCCTGCCCATCTCACTGAATCGGGGAGAGCACAGGCCCTTGCCTCAGCAAAAAAACTTTTAGAGGAGGGATTTACAGATGACACTATCTCCACCGTCTATGTTTCTCCCCTTCCGAGAACTGAGCAAACAGCCCACATTCTTGCCGCGACTGGCCTCTTTTCAAAAGATAAGATCAAAACTGAGCCGAGAATCATCGAAGTTCAGATGGGGGATTTAGAAGGGAAGCCGATCATCCACGCTTGGCAAAATTCTCTAGCTGATCAGTACCATGTTGAAACAGACGAGCAGATCGACCGAAGGGTTCAAGAATTTTACAACCACCTCGTGTCTACCCACCAATGTGGTCATGTGATCGTCGTTACCCATGGGCTAGTTGCTCGCAAGCTAGCCCATCTCCTGGGAGAGTCTAAATATAAGCTCACCACTGGGGAAGCCAAAGTCTTTCCTTTAAATAAATAATTATTTCGAATTTTTTTTTAACGACGTCGTATTATCGTTCATTAGTCGAAAAGATGAACGATTAAACGATCGATTGATCGACTGGGTCGCCTTGAATAGCCCTTAGGTTGATGTGTATGCTTGCTCATCCTGTTTTCTGAAAGTAGGAGAGGAAGATTTCGCTGCTTTTGCGGAGTTTTAACCCTTCAGCGTAAATGGCTGAGATGTGGTAGTGAGGAAGGTCGAGATTTAATTTAGCTGGTCGAAGACGGGATTTGTTATCCTCTGCAATGAAGTCAGGAAAATAGCCAATCCCAAGCCCTTCGGTTGTTAGTCTGGCAACAGCATCCCACCCCTCCACTTCGAGAAAGACTTTGGGCTTTGCTCTCTTTTTTCGAAAATAGGCCTCTTTAAAAACAGAGGTATCTTCAGGGACAGGCAATATAAAGCCGAAGGATTCTTCTTCTTTGAGGGAGATCGTGTTAGAAATATAGAGGCCGTAAACCCCTTGATGAAGGGGGATCTGTTCAAAACCTAAAAAATTGCCCATATCTTGAGCAATGCCAAAATCAATCGTTCCTGTTCGGATCATTTGTTTGAGGTAATCAGGCCTGCCCGAACAAATAAAATTTACTTTTACATCTGGGTAAGAGGCTCGAAATCGTTTAAGATGGTTAGGGATAACAGCTAAGGCAAAGCTGCGGGTGCAGGCAAATTCTAAATGACCTAGCTCATTTTTCTTTTCTTCAGAAAAACTTTCTTGAAACTCCTCTGTTCTTTTTAAGATGTCAGAGAGGTGATGGAAAGCTTTTTGCCCCTCTGGGGTGATTCTAAATCGGTTCGGGTGACGAGCGAGAAGAGAACACCCTAACGATTTTTCTAATTTCGAGATCCCTTGGCTGATGGCCGATTGCGTCACAAAATTAGCTTTTGCAGCGGCTGTTACGCCGCCAAGTCTCACAGAGTCACAAAAATATTTTAGATAGAGGAGGCTCAGCGTCATAATCATTAGTATATCTAATGGTGGGATAAGGTGTTACTTAACATTGTTCATTTTTCAGATTCCAGATCTTGAGGCTACGATGGAGGAAATGAATGGAAGAACCTTCCGCAATAGGAGTCATAGATGAGCTGGTTAAAATGGATGGGAGCTGCTCCCTATATCGAACCGATCGGGGATCAGAAGGTCGTTGAAATGGAGTACAAAGCGTGGCGTTGGCGGATTTTTTATTCGATGTTTTTCGGCTACATGTTTTATTACTTCACAAGAAAAAGTTTTACTTTTTCTATGCCTGGTTTGATTTCAGATTTGGGGTACGACAAAGCTGATCTGGGGATTTTAGCTTCGATTCTCTCCTTAAGCTATGGGGCGAGTAAATTTGTTAACGGGATGATCGGAGATCGGACTAACCCTCGTTACATGATGGGGATAGGGCTAATCCTGACAGGAATCGTCAATGTTTTTTTCGGTTTTTCCTCTTCTCTCATCCTTTTTGCAATTTTTTGGGGGCTGAACGGTTGGTTCCAAGGATTTGGATGGCCGCCCTGTGCCCGACTTCTAACTCACTGGTATTCCCAAAATGAAAGGGGCTCCTGGTGGTCATCTTGGAACATCTCCCATAACTTAGGGGGAGCCTTAATCCCCTTAATAGCCGCTTGGGCGGCAACCCAATTTGGATGGCGTTATGGGATGTACATACCAGGCTCCCTTTGTATTGTTGGAGGTCTTTTTCTCATTAATCGTCTAAGAGATACCCCTCAATCTCTTGGACTTCCCTCGATAGAAGTTTACCGCCAAGATTTTGGTGGTCACCAAGTCCACAATAGTTTGGAGGAAAAGGAACTTTCTACGCGTCAAGCTCTTTTTGAATATGTCCTTAAAAGCCCAGCTATCTGGCTTTTAGCGATCGCTTATCTTTTTATTTATGTTGTGCGACAAGCTTTTAACGATTGGACCCCTCTTTACTTGATTGAGTTCAAAGGCTACCAACCGTTTGAAGCTAGCCAATCGATCTTTTATTTCGAAATGGGGGGGCTCCTGGGCAGTCTCGTTGCAGGCTGGTTTTCAGATAAGCTTATGAGAGGAAAAAGAGGGCCGATGAATGTCATTTTCTCCTTTGGTCTTTTAATATGCTCCATCGCCTTTTGGTCGGTTCCGCAAGGTTATGCCTTCCTCGATTATCTTTCCGTTTTCATGATTGGCTTTTTTGTTTTTGGCCCTCAGATGATGATTGGCCTTGCTGCAGCCGAAATTTCCCACAAAAAAGCAGCAGCCACAGCCACAGGATTTCTTGGTTTTGTTGCCTATGTGGGAGCCGCTCTTTCAGGTTACCCTTTAGGAAAAATTGCCCAAGTATGGGGCTGGGAATGGTTTTTTATCTCCTCCATCTTCTGTGCTGCCATGGCAACATTTTTTCTCCTTCCGACATGGAATATCTCTCAAAAAAAAGGCCAAAGCTTAAAGTACCTGCGCTAGCTTGAGTAAATGCTTGCTTAGATCGGCATGTGGAAAATGGATGCAGAGGATTTGCTCTTTATCCTTTATGAAATGGGGAGAAAAGTGGTTGAAAAATTTCGACCTCTCCTCTTTACGTTTGCTTGGAATTGGTATTTTGAACATGTGGGACATGAAAAGTGCCCAATTGTCAATACCTGGTGGCAAACCGAAACGGGGTGCATGGAAATTGAAAGAAGATTAAGCTTTTGGCTTCTTACGGACCTCTTTGATCACAAGTGTCGTCTCCCCCTCGGTGAACTGAATCCTGTCAGGGCAGAGTTTGAAAAGGCGGTAGCTGGGATCTCGGTAAAGTTCGCAAGCAGAGGCGATTTTCCTTTTTTCGAGCAGTTGCCATCCCTGTGTTCCTAGTTTTCCCTGCTGCTCATAGGCTTTCCCTTGCATCGAGACTTTTTTTGCTTTAAAGATGGCCCGAGGGTCAGATTTTAATGTCTTGTAAGAGGGATTGTCGACAGAAGTGATAAACAGAAGGTCGAGATTTTCAGTTGCTAAATAGGGAAGATCTTCCTCTGTTTCGGTGAAAATTTGACCTGAAGCATCTCCCCCAAGGCTCTGTCTTAGAGACTGGTAAATAGGAAAATGACGGACGTTCTGCCGGTTGCCCATGAGGACTTGTCGAGGAGCCTCGGGGTGCTGAAACTCCTGAAAGGCTGACCAAAGAGAGGCGTGGTGAGCATTGTGCCCTCCATCGCTTCCCATGACTGTCCAGGTTCGCCCTTTAGCATTGGCTTTTTGTAAATTTTGGACAAAAGGGACGTCGTCTCGATTAGGGACAACTTCGTCAGGAAACTGAAAATGGACCAGGATGTTGAGGGAAAGCCCTTGGAAATCTTGGACTGAATCCATGGGACGAAAGTGGTTCTGCTGGTACCTTTCTGCAAGGACTTTAAACCTTGGATCAGGCCCCTTAACAGAGATAATTTCCTCTACCGATTTCATCGGACAGTCAAGAATGACATACCCTTTTTGCAAAGCTTGTAAAATCTTTTGCTTCACATCGGGAGTGATGCCAATGGATTGGAGATCCTTCTCATTTCCAAAGCGGTTTAAAAGGGCAATGATGTTGACAACAGAAGCTCCACCGGCTGAGAAGCCATAGAGATTGACCTTATCAACCCCTCCATCCACCACACATTGCTTTAGAATATAAAGAGGGGGAAGAAGCTCTTGGATCGAGCCAAAAGTTGTGGTGTGGGGATCATAATCGTCAGGAGGGATATTGGCGTCGGGAAAATTGAAGGTGATAATGTGATCTTTGACGGCCGGGTTTTTCCTAATAACAACTCCAATTCGGCTGTCTCCTCCAAAACCGTGGCAGCAAAGAGTAACAGAGGCATTTTCTTGTTTAGAGGGCAGAACTTTGATGTTAATGGGATATTTGAAGGGGGAGGGGGAAGAAAAAACCTGTTGGAGTTCTTTACCCTGAATGCCAAAGAGTCCGAAGTTCATGCAGAGTGCGAAAAGAAACAGGATAATTTTCATATCCGCAAGATAATCCAAAAGTAAAAAAAGAAACAGTTCCTATGCTGAATTAGAATGTCACTCTGATAGGATTTTGTCCTTGAAGAAGCGGAAGCCTCCGATTTAAAAATGTTTAGCTATTAACATAAC
>JAGVKY010000126.1 GCA_020050175.1 Parachlamydiales bacterium | reverse complement strand
TCGGCAAAAGATTCCGATATACCTGTCACTCAGTATTCGATGAAGCCTGTCGAGCTCGTTGGGATGCTGAAGATCGATTTCCTGGGCTTAAAGACTTTGACCTCGATTCAAATGTGCGTCGATGCTGTTGAAGAGAGAGTTGGGACAAAGATCGATTGGATTAACCTCCCTCTCGACGATATCAAAACCTTTGAGCTTTTAAACCAGGGGAAGACGCTGGGGGTATTCCAGATTGAAACCGGGGGGATGCAAGAGCTCGCAAGAGATCTCCATCTCGATCGCTTCGAAGAGATTCTAGCTGTGACGTCGCTCTACCGTCCTGGTCCGATGGACATGATCCCATCGTTCATCAACCGGAAACATGGTCGGGAACCCATTGAAATCAGCCATCCTTGGATGGATGAGATCTTACAAGAGACCTATGGAATCATGGTCTACCAAGAACATGTTCTCAGTATTGCCAGCAAACTTGCCAATTACTCACTTGGTGAAGCGGATATCCTCCGACGAGCTATGGGGAAAAAAGAGGCTGACAAGATGGCCGAACAGCGACAGAAATTTCGCTTAGGGTGTCTTGACAACGGGATCGAAGAGGTGGTTTCGATGGCCATCTTTGACAAGATGGAAAAGTTTGCCGCTTATGGTTTTAATAAATCCCATGCCGCAGCTTACGGTTATCTGACCTATGTCACGGCGTTTTTAAAAGCCCACTATCCAAAAGATTGGATGGCCGCTCTCATGACATGCGATAGCCATGATATCTCAAAAATTGCCAAACTTGTGGGTGAATGTCAGTCGATGGGAATCTCCCTCCTCTCACCCGATCTCAATGAATCCAATAAGAACTTCTTTGCAGCAGTGGATGGTATCCGTTTTGCAATGGGGGGGATTAAAGGGTTGGGCGAGGGTGTTGTTGAGACCATTTTGCAAGAAAGAAAGGCAAGAGGTCCCTTTAAAAGTCTCTATGATTTTCTGAACCGCATGGACCTTAAAAAGGTCGGAAAGAAAAGCATCGAACTGATGGTCGATGCTGGCTGTTTCGGATTTACAAACTGGACTAAAGATGAGCTCCGGACAAGCATTGATCCTCTCTACGAAACAATCTCAAAAGAAAAAAAAGAGGCCTCTCTAGGATTTTTAAATCTTTTTGCGGCCAAAGAGGATGTTGACCCCCGGTTTTTGACGCCTCCTAAAGTTCTCAAGAAAACATCAGAGATGGAAGAGCTCTTTAAACAAAAGGAGCTGCTAGGATTTTTTCTCACCGGTCACCCGCTTGATCATTTTAAGGAAGTTCTCCTCCGTTCGGGGTCTATGCCTTTATCTCACGGAGAAGGGGAAGATTCTATTTTCCGAGCTGCTTTTCTTGTGGAGGAGATCAAGACCCGATTTGCCTCCAAAAGCCAGAAAAAGTTTGCCATTTTAACAGTGAGTGATCGGGAAGAGAGGGTCGAACTCCCCGTTTGGCCAGAACTTTTTGAAAAAAAGGGAGAACATCTCTTCGAAAATCGACTCTATTTGGGCGTTGTTGAAGCACAAGGAAAAGAAGAGGGGCGAAAACTCTCCTGTCTTTGGCTTGAAGAGCTTACTCGAGTAGACGATGCCATATTAAACGAGTGCGACCGGGAATTTGACCGGGCTAAATCCCGCTCAGAGTTTAGAAAAAAAGAAAAACCCCCTGAAAAGAAAAAGGAGGAGATCATAGTAGTGGAACCCCTAAAGATTAAAGGCGACCTCGGTCGGATGCGGATGAGTCAAATTCTCGCCTTAAAAAAGCTGTTTCGATCTCATCCTGGCAAGCGGCCTGTTTTTCTATCGTTCCAAGTTGAGGGAAAAGAAAAAGCTCTCCTTTCGATCAGTGAAACGTGGGGTGTCGATCCTTCTCCACAACTCATCGAAAAAATAAAGTCATTACAATTTGAGGTGGGATGAGCATTCCCTTTAGAGAATTTCATCTGGAACAGTTTTTTGATAGCTGGGACTGGGAAAAGGTCCCCCTTGATCTCGCCCTCTACCGCTTTTTTAAAGAACGACGAAGTCTAGGCTCGAATGATCGAAAAGCGATCACCGAGGCGATCTACGATTATGTTAAGGGGACCCCCTTTCCTGAGTTTCTTTGGGATTTTCTTGTTAGAGGTTACGGTGAAGAGGGGGCTTCAAATTTAGAAAAAATATTTAACACAAGAGCCCCCCTGACCTTACGAGTCAACACGCTTAAAACGACGCGCGAAAATCTTTTTAAAGAGTTGGAGCCCACGATAAAAGTTGCTTTGACCAAAAGATCCCCCTGGGGAATTCAAGTTCTAGAGCCTGCAAAGGTGAGGGAGCTACCTGCTTTTAAAGCGGGCCATTTTGAAATCCAGGACGAGGGAAGTCAGCTGATTGCCGAGCTTGTGACCCTTAATCCAGGTGATCGGGTGCTCGATTATTGCGCCGGTTCTGGAGGGAAGTCCCTTGCTGTGGCGATGGCGATGAAAGGTCGTGGGCAACTTTATCTCCATGATATTCGGACGAAAAGCCTTTACGAAGCAAGAGAGAGACTTGCCCGTGCCGGCGTTCAAAACTATCAGCTTCTTCTCTCTGATTCACCCCAAAAGAAAAAGCTCCATGGAACCATGGATTGGGTCCTCGTTGACGCCCCTTGTAGTGGAACAGGGACCTTTCGGAGGAGTCCAGAGCTCAAATGGAAAATCACACCCGAATCGATCGATCACCTCATCCAAACACAAAGGCAAGTCTTTGAAGAGGCTCTCCCTTTTCTAAAACAGGGGGGCCATATCGTCTATGCCACTTGCAGCCTTCTTCCTGAGGAAAACGAGAGGCAGGTGGATTATTTTACAGCTAATCATTCTGTTAAACTTGTCTCAACCTTAAAAATTCTTCCAGAGGAGAATGGACCTGACGGATTTTACGCTGCATTGCTTGATAAGTATTAAAAATTTAAATATACTCTTTTTAAGATGATGGATATTACAGAAGTTAGTTTATTTTTTGTCACAGCGGTTACTCTTTATGGTAACTACCTCATTAGCGAGGGGAAAAAGTTTGGCTTTATATTGGGCCTTATCACGAATATGATTTTTTTCTGTACTGATCTCTTCAATGGCCTCCCTTCGCACGCGCTTCTTTTTATCGTCAATGCCCTCCTTTCTTGGAATGGTTTACGCAAGTGGAAGTCTCACCCTTCCACTTAATACCAATCGTAACTAATAACTTTGACGCAGCCAAAATCCAAGTAATTTATTGCGATTGGTATTAGAGACAAAATAGGGTAATATCTACCTCATGATGTTTGTCCGTTCGCTCGTTGCTTTTTCTTTATTAGGTTCTGTTGTTGTAGGGGAAGAGGCGTTGTCTGCCCTCAAAGAGGGGGAATTTGATTTCCAAGTGGAAAATCGGGTCCTTGCTCAGGCTAATGGGAAGCCGATCACTGCCTTGGATGTGTTAAAAAGGATGGATTTTCTCTTCTACAGGCAATATCCCGATTACATTTCATCCAATGCTGCTAAGTACCAGTATTATCAAGCGAATTGGAAAGAGATTCTGGAGGAGCTGATCGATCGGGAGCTGATGCGGGCGGACGCTGTAGAAACAAAAGTCGAGGTTCTTTCAAGCGATGTTAGACAGGAGCTTGAGCAAACCTTTGGACCAGACATCATCTCTAATCTCGATAAAATTGGGATGCGTTTGGATGAAGCGATGGCCATGCTAAAAGATGAACTCATGATCCGCAAAGTCATGATGTACAAGATTAATAGCCGAGCCTACCGGGCAGTTGGCCCCTTAGAAATTAAAAGTGCCTACGAAAAATGGATCGCTACCAATAAAGAGTCAGAAAAATGGTGCTACCAGACGGTGACTCTACGTGGGCCAGAAGAAAATGAGGGCTTGAATGCCGCGAGATATATACGAGAAGAGCTTTTAAAAGGTTTACCTTTAGAAATTGTCCGTGATGAGGTGATTAAAGAGGGTATTCTTCCTGCTTCGATTTCGCTTACGGTTTCCGATACCTATCTCCATCCTCAAGATGAAGTGCCCCCTCTTATTTATCCCCACCTATCCACTCTATCTGTTGGCGATGTATCAGAACCTTTTTCTCAATTGAGCCGTAAGACAGGGGAAGTAGCCGTTCGCCTTATACTCCTAAACGATAAAATTGCCGCCCATGTTGCCCCTTTGAAAGAAGTGGAAACAAGGCTTAAAAACCAGCTTCTTCAGGATGGGGTAGAAGAGGAATCAAAAAAATATCTCAACAGTTTAAGGGAACGGTACCACGTCTCTCATGAACCTCGCGGAGACCAAGGCATTCCTGTTATGATTATTCCACGCATATAATTGCCCCTGTGAAGGCGAAAAAGAGTCTCTCGCAAAATTTTCTCATGAATCAAACTCTGATTGGGAAGTTTATAGCTGCCGGTCATTTAGAGAAGGGAGATCAAGTTCTTGAGATTGGCCCTGGGAAAGGGGCCCTCACTTTTCCTCTCCTTGAAAAAGGTGTTGATCTGACGGCTATCGAAATCAGTCCAGAATTAAGCGAAGATTTAAAACAGAAAGATTTTCGCTTAATTAACAAGGATGTCCTTGATGTCAACATTAAATCCCTTTATCCAACCTCCGAAGGTATCACGCTTATTTCCAGCGTCCCTTACAACATCACTTCGCCCCTTTTTGAGCATCTCTTTTCCTACCATTCTCTCTTTAAACAATATCTCGTCATCGTTCAAAAAGAGGTGGGGGATCTCCTCTTAACGTCCCCAGGATCAAACAATTACAGCATTCTCTCCATCTTGGTTCAACATTTTACAACTCCCCAAAAGCTCTTTATCATTGCTAGGGGTAACTTCCGTCCCATGCCCTCCGTCGACTCCATGGCCCTCCTCCTGAAAGCCAAACAGGCAAACGAAAAGGATGCGATCCCATTCACCAACTTTCTAAAAATGCTTTTTTCGCAAAGAAGAAAAACATTAGAGGGAGCGATGAAAACCTTAGGACTTCCCCCCATCTCCGACAAGCGCCGCGCCGAAACCTTGACGCCTGCAGAGATTTACGATCTATTCCGCAGAGAAGTCTAATCGGACTTTTTCTGCTTATCTTGTTTTTATTTTTTCCTGAAGAAGATAAGACTGCCAAAAGGAAGTGCCAGCAGCGAAGCCCAGGCCCAAGAGAAACTCTGTTCCTCTTCTATCCAGTGATCTACCTCGGCTAAAACCTCACCTTTGATAACCCCTTTGTTATCCGATAGAACGAATTTTCCTGCAGTCGCATCTGGAAGCCATTCAAAGGTCAGTTGAACCTCTTCCTGTTCAGAAGGAAAAGTTTCAAAACTCAATGACTGTTTAGTTTTTAAAACGGCCTTCTTCTCTGCGGTAGGATGTTTAAAAAGCTTTGTCTGAACACCCGTCTTGATAACCTCTTTCTGGATGGGCTTTTCATTAAAACCGGCTTCGAGCAAAGCGATCGACTCTTCAAAGCGTGCGCTATTTGAAGAAGCTCCGATGACGACTGAAATCATCGTTCGCCCCTCTTTTTCTGCGGCAGCCACCAAACAGTGTCCGATATTAGAAGTCCAGCCAGTTTTTATCCCAATCGCATGGGGGTAATAATGCTTTTTCCCCGGACGGATAAGCTGATTCGTGGAGGGATATTTGGTGGACTCTTGTTTATTTGTTTTAGGACGAATGAAATGTGTCGAACTGACGAGCTCTCTGAAAAAAGGACTCTTTAATCCCACCCGAGCCATATGCGCTAAGTCGTGGGCAGTGGAAAAATGTTCAGGATGGTAAAGACCGTGAGGGTTTAAGAAATGGGTGTTTTTACACCCGATCTGTTTTAAAAATTCGTTCATCTCCTTAGTAAAGAGCGGAATATCTCCGGAGATCGTTTGAGCAATCAAGTTGGAGGCGTCGCAAGCAGAGGAGACCATCATCCCATAAAAGAGAGTGCGGAGAGGAAGACTCTCCCCCACTTTTATCCCCATATGGTCGGCTGCTTTTTCAAGACGGTGAGGCGGCAGTGTATACCCTCTTTTTTTTCGTTCTTTTTCATCGGTAATCCCAACACATTCTTGGTTCCCAATGATCTCTTGATCCAGATTAGGGGAGCGGCTTAAGGCATAGATACAGGTAGCAATTTTTGTCGTGCTAGCAGGGAAAAATTTTTCGTGTGCATTTTTTTGATAGAGAATAGCCCCTGTATCGGCATTGACCAAGATAGCGGAGCGGCAAGTCAGTTCTAGGGAGATCGTGAGGAGAAAGGCCAACATGGATCGAATTCTAGCGTTTTATCTCGTCGCACGCACCTTTTTTTGTGAGGGTTGCAAGAAAAGGAAATATAAAAAGGCTTTTATCTCTTCAGGGTCATGTAAGGATATAATTCCTTGCGATATAGGTCGAAAAAACCGCAACTGCCCCTGTCAAAGTGGCTCCCCAAGCCAAATCTACAACTGTTACTACCCAAGGCCAATCTTTTAGGACGGTTTGATTTGTTAAGTCGTATGTCCCGTAGGTAACAAGCCCAAATAGGATCCCTAACATCCAAATCTTTAAGTAACCCTCCCCTTTGTCTAGTTCGGGTCTGACAACCAAGACGTAGAGTGCAAGGGCATAGAGAATATAAAAGATGATGGCAGGGGCCAAATTCATTTTGCTGGCGAGCAGATGGCCAATGTTGGGAACATATAAAATTTTAAACATGGTTCTTAACCAGATCGCGTCTATCAAGAACATAGAAATTAATATTGTCAAAACGGTTAAAATAATTTCTTTCATAATCTCTTTAAAAATCAGTGTAAATACCACACTAACATCTTGGATTTTTTTTACCCCTTTTTTTCTATTTTTTGACTTGGCAACGGGGGCAAAAATGTGTGCTTCTTCCACCCAACGTCATTTTAACGATGAGCTCGTGGCACCGATGACAGGGGGTGCCGGTTCTGTGGTAGACATTTAAATGATGGACGTTTTGTCCCCTGAGGCCGTTCGAGCTGTGAAAATTCGATGGATTTTCTCCCAAACTTGTTCCTTTGTTACTGATTGCCGATTGAAGAATTGTTCGAATGGCTTGATGTAAAGTTTCAACCTCTTGGGTGATAAGTTTTTGAGTTAGCGTCTCAGGATGAATTTTAGCCTCCCAAAGAGCTTCATCAGCATAGATGTTGCCAATTCCCGAAATCTTACTTTGATTAAGGAGAAAAGGTTTGATTTTCATTTTACACTTTAAAAGTGTCTTTAACAGAGAAACGGTGAAATCAGAAGAGAGAGGGTCGACCCCTAATTCTTCGAGCCTTGTTGAAGGGTCACCCTGCCAGTAAATCCGCCCAAATTTTCTTTGATCCAAAAATTTTAGCACCCGCCCATCTTCGAGAATAAATTGAACTCTCTCGTGTTTAGAAATAGGAGATTTATTTGTTTCTACAAGAAGTCTTCCACTCATCCTCAAATGAATCAGAAGGTTCTTTGGGCCAACTCTCATCACAATGTATTTTCCAGACCTCGTAATATCTAAAATCTCTTGACCTTCGATCTCTTGGCAAAACTGATCGAGTGGCATTTCAGCCAAACTCTTTAGCCAAAAAAAATGAGTTTTTACAATTTTTTTACCGATAATCTGCTGTTTGATCAAATCATTAACAACAGTTTGAACTTCGGGCAGCTCAGGCATTTATCTCCAAAAGGACTTCGTTTCTAGAGGTCCAAAGAAGATTATAAATTGAGGATTACTTCAAATTAAAGAGGGTTGGGTCAAATCTTGATTAGCGTCATTTTTACACGGGCTCGATGTATCCCTAGTGCGATATCTGGTGCCTTTTCGATAGAACAAGGTTTGACCATTCAGAGGTGCCACAAACTGAGAAGGAGGCATCCCTCTATTTTTTAAAGCTTGGTTGAGGGCTGTTACAGGTTGATTGACCTCATCATCAGCTAATTTAAAAGTTCCAAAATGGATGGCAATACTAAAAGAGGAATGCAGATCTACATGCGCATCAAGAGCATCATCTGGATCCATATGAACGTCGCGCATAAACCAGCGGGGCTTATAACATCCGATGGGCAAAAGAGAGACGTCCATCGCACCCCATCGATTGTAGATTTCCTGGAAATGGGAGGCATACCCCGTATCTCCAGCGAAAAAGACCTTTAACCGGTCACTGATGACAACAAATCCTCCCCACAAAGACTTACAGTCATCAAAAAGCCCTCGTGCCGACCAATGTTGGGCAGGGGTTAAAATGACCTTCTGACGTTGATTGAGGCGATAGCCCTCCCACCAGTCAAGTTCGACGATTTTTTGTGCTCCCACTTCTTTTAAAAGCGCCCCATTTTTTAAGGGGACGACGAAGAGAGGGTCATCTCTTTCCACAATCTGCCTAATCGAAGGGAGATCTAAATGGTCGTAATGGTTGTGGCTAATCAGAACGAGATCAACTTTTGGAATATCCTTAAATAAAAGTCCTGCCTTTTGAGAACGTTCAAATCCAAATAAGGAGATGGGTCCGATATATTCGGAAAACACAGGGTCGGTCAAAATCGTCAACCCCTCAACCTGAATCAAAGCCGTTGCATGGTTAATAAATGTTACAAACACCTCATTCGAATCAATTGTAGAAGGTAAGTTGGGAGTGGCTGCAATCATGGGGGCTTCTTCCATTTCTTCAAGTTCTTTACCCCCGAGCTTCCACTTTAAAACGTCGTAAAGAGATTTCCGTCCTTGGACTTCTCGATTTAGATTATGAAAACGGGTCCCGTCATAGTGATCGCTTACTTCGCTCGGACCTTTTGTGGTGGAACATCCCGAAACAAAAATAGTCACAATTAAAACACTCAATAATTTCATGATCTTCTCTTAAGCCGTCTAACCGCTTCACCTTCAGGCGGTAGGAAACCACCAGGATGCGATCTTAAGTATTTTACCTCTCAATATTTTTATCAGGGAAAAATAATGGCCAGTTTCCCAACTTTAGTCCGATTTGGCACGCCGCTCGCACCTTTTTTTAGTGAGGGTTACATGAATAGGCAACCATTTAGGAGGTCTAGATGGATGATGATGAAACCTATGAACGATGCGAAGAGAGATTTAGAGAGATCATGGATCTCTTATCCAATGGGTCTTCAGACTTTTGGGTAGAACTTGATCTCTCTCTTTTGGAAGAATTAGGAGTGTTATCAGACTTTAGGGAGGCAAATCCTTTCCCTCCTCCTCGGTTTGAACTGTTTATTAGTGAAGAGAAGATCACACTAGTTTCGCAACAGTTTGTCTTCTGGTTATTACCTATGGAAGAGGATGACATGTGGGTTACCTATGCGATTATCGCAGGGGGATTAGACGATCCGCCTCTCCTACACCAAGCAGTGCGAGCTCGAGGCGTCTATAATACTTCAAAAATGTTGATGCGAATGCTTGGCAAATATACCCAAGTCATTGAAAATCTTAAGGCTTAAGGAGGAACATATGTCTACCATCAAAAAAATCAAAGCAGAAGCTCCAGCCAACAAAAAGATTGTCCGGGGGGATGAAGAGGAAACAACTTCCTCAGTTAGGCTCACTAACCGAATCCAAACAGCTGAGAAAGTCAAAAGAGACCTCAATCAAAGAAAAAGCAAAGTTAAATCTACTTCTCAAGAGTAGGACAAATAACCCAGCAGAAATTAACTGAAAGACTGTTTTTACACATAAAGCCAGGGTTTTAGTCATAATTATATAAAAGATAAAACCACAGAGAACACAGAGATCGCAGAGAGATTTCATCTTGTATTCTTTTTTCTTTGTCCAACTGTGTAAATTAAAAATTTTCACTCAAGACTGGCAAAGTTAGACGAAGTTTCTCTGTGATCTCTGTGTTCTCTGTGGTTTATTCTTTGTGTTCTTTGTGGTTTATTTTCTTTTAAAATTCGACTAGTTTTTATTTCCAGTTGAAGTTGCTGTATTGTTCGGGTAGACGGGATGCGATGCTTATCCCTAATTGATGCTGTTCGATTAGAAATTTTCTTTGTTCTTCCACTTTCTTTAACCTCCAGGCCATCACCTCCTCTTTGTAGGGAGATAATGTTACCTATGTGTATGGAAAGTGTTACCCATGTGGGTGTACTAAACTGTTACCTATGGGGGTAAACTGGACCGGGTCATACTTTGGGTAGAAGTGATGAAGGAATCAGATGTGAAAAAGTTTTCCACCCAATTTTCCAGCTTATTTCAAGAGGGTTAAACTCTTTTAATGGCTTAGCTCTTTCAGCTGCCAAGAATTTTTGAACTTTGCTATTTCCAGTTAAAATCGCTCATGGCTTCTGGGAGCCTTCCCCCTTTGATAGGGTAATCTGTCATGATCTGCTGCAAAGTGTTCAAATCATCTTTAGTTAAAGTCATATTGAGAGCATCAATGTTCTCCTTTAAATAGGAGGAACGTTTTGTTCCTGGAATAGGAATAATGTCCTCCCCTTGCGCTAATAACCAAGCTAAAGAGATTTGAGCAACCGTGCATTGTTTTTGTTTTGCAAAGTTCTCGACGGCTTCAACCAGGCTTAGATTCTGCTTCAAGGCTTTTTCTTCAAATTGAGGTAAACCTCCTCGAAAATCTGATTCTCCTCCATCAATGATGGCCTTTCTATCTGTGATCTTGCCTGAAAGCAACCCTCTAGTTAGGGGAGAAAAGGCTACAAAGGCCAAGCCTAAGCTGCGACATGTAGGGAGAACCAGTTCTGCAGTTTCATGGTTCATGATCGAATATTCAGACTGTATGGCAACCAGCTTGTCTTTCAAGATCCCTTGAGCCTGTTGAATAATCTCAGGGCTTACCTCTGACAATCCAACGTAGTTAATTTTTCCCTCTTGAGCAAGTTCAAGCATCGCTTGCATGGAGACTTCTAAAGGAACTTCTGGGGTATACCTATGCAAATAATAGAGATCGATTTTATCGACTCCAAGTCGCTTTAAACTTCCCTCACAGGCTGCTTTGATGTACTCAGGTTTATTATTTATGCGGAGGCCATCAGGGAGGTGTTCTAAGGCACACTTTGTGGCGACAATAATCTGATCGCGGAAAGATTTAATCCCCTTTCCAACCAGTTTTTCATTTTCCCCATTTCCATACATATCGGCTGTATCAAAAAAGGTTATTCCCTGTTCGTAGGCTTCTCGAAGCACGGCTAAAGAGGTTTTTTCGTCTCCATGTCCATAGTGATCCGACATCCCCATGCAGCCTAGTCCTAGGGCTGAGACTTTAGGGCCATTCTTACCAAGTTTGCGATACTTCATGTGCTAAGCTCCCTCAAAATTGTATTTCTCTTCCACCTTATTAAAAACTATATTTAGTTCTTTGATGAGGCCAGCAGAGTCAAAGCGGAGGATGACAATTTCGGTAAAATGGCCAAAATTTTCCATATCGACAAAGAGGCGAATGACGGAGATGTCACTATCAGGTGATAAAATGATATCGACAGGGCGAATCTTCCAAGCCCCATTTTCCCGATAAACTTTAAGGAGATCAGCTACAAAATCTTCTCTAGTTTCTGTAAAGACCGTGCCGTTAAAAACCTTTTTGCAGTTAGGAGCAAGGATGTTTTGGGCCACAGCTAACGGGTCAAATTCTTCTCCCTGGCTTACCTGATTGATAAAATCAATGTAGCTTCGGGTAATTTTTGTTAAATGGTCGGAAGAGTTGTGCATTTGAAATGGCCCTGTTTCCATAGAGTTTAAAGAAGAGAGCAAACATGTAAATGCTAAAAGAAGAATTTTCATTTTAAGAAGAAATAGTTGCAGCGTCGAGAAGATCGACAATTTTTTGCGCTAATTTTTGAGTAAGGGGATGGTAAACACCATCTTTGGCATCATCGTAGTCGGTCACTTGACCGAGCGAAAAAACGTTCACCCGATCTAAGCTAACATACCAGTCATGGTCGAATGTGTGGCTTGCAGAAAGACGTGCGGGACCAAAGGCGAGACATCCTTTAACCGTATCAATCAGAGAAACTTCGACAAGAAGAGCAGTCCTTGTTTCTGCAGGGATCACTGTATTTAAAAAATCCCCTTCTCTGTTTTGGTCGTAACGAAAGCCCACATTTTCATCTTTATTCGACAAGATAGAGACTTCAAGGGTGTACCTTCCACAACCTGAGGGGCGATATTGTTCCGACTGAGAGAGCTTCTTGATGAGGGCTCGGGTCAGTTCCCCCCCCGTATCGTTGTCGATAAAGGGGACGGAAACCGTGTGGGGATTAGAACTTTGGGTCAGCAGGTGATAGCCACATCCACCGAGAAGAAGAAAGTTTAATAATAGAAGGCTCCTTCTCAGAGAGAACTTCATTCTTGAGTTTTTTCCGTTGGGACAGAAGCTATAATTTCTTTTTCAAGCCGCTTCAATCGGATTTGGCTCAAATTGGCTACTTTTGTTTCGGGAAAGAGAAAGCAGGTGTTCTTATAGTAAATTTGAGCGGCTTCTGGCTCCCCTTTCCGCTCATAGAGCATCCCTGTTTCAAATAGGGCTTCCGCATAAGTTTCTTCCAATTCAAGAACCCCTTTTTTTACAGAGGCAATTCTTTCATCCTGGGGGAAATCCATTTCAAATCTTTTCAGATTGACTCTGGCAAGACCTAAAATATCGGGGTTTTGGGCCTCAAGTTCTCCCTGCATTCTTAAAACTTCGCTTGTCATAGCGTAAGAATCAGAGGCAAGAGCGTCTTTAGGAAAGCGACGAATGACATGTTGAAAAGCATCGGTGCTTTCTTGCCATCTTCCGATCTCCTTTAAAAGGAGTCCTTTTGAATAAATTGCTTTTGCTGCGATGGGGTCAGAGGGGAGTATCGTCGAAATTTCATCATATATTTCTAAAGCTAACAACTCACCACCCAGCCATTTAGGAAGGTATCGGATTCCAAAAATCGGCTTGCCGGCAACGCCAAGACGAAACTTTTCGGCAATTTGAAATTTAAGAACGATGGCATCTTTAAAATGGGCAGGGGCACTTTGCGATTTTAAGTAGATCGAAATTTTTTCATTCGCCGATTCAAGTTCATTCATCCGGTAGAGGCATTGGGCCGCTCGGAAAGAGCTCTCGTTTGCAAGGGTAGAACGGGGGTAATGTTGGGAGATCGCCTCGAATGAGATAAGAGCGGCATTGAAGTCCCCCTTTTTCCACGACTCTTTAGCAAGTTCAAACTCTTCTTCTGCCGTTTTCAAAGTTCGGTAGTGGAGGTTTGGGCCGTCGAAGAGAAATTCAGCCGATAGGGTTGAAGCGACGAGAAGGGTGACAAGAAGAAAAGAACGGATCATAAAAGGAATGGGTTTTCTAAAAAAACGAATTCAGTGTAGAGCAAGAATTTCAGGAGTGTCAAACTATAACCGTGAATACTCTTAAGAAAATTGCTTTATTTTTAGCGACCCTTCTAGTCGTTGCCTATGGACAGCCTGCTTGGTTCCCTCCATTTGGTCCGATCGCTGCTGCTGTAGCATTCGCCTTATTTTTTTGGATTGTGGTGCAAGAACCCAAC
>JAGVKY010000067.1 GCA_020050175.1 Parachlamydiales bacterium | reverse complement strand
GTGCGTTTATTTCCATCTACAAAAGGGTGATTGCGAATGATGTGAAAGGCATAGGCTGCTGCTTTATCGAAGATGGATGGGTGAAGCTCTTCTCCATAAATTGAAGCCTTTGGCATTTCAACTGCCGATATCAAAAGGCCCCTATCTCGTATTCCATCCAAGCCACCATACAACTTAACTAGTTCAGTGTGGATTTCAATAACATCTTCAACTTTTAAAAATTTCACCTGTCAGCTAGCCTTTTAAAGAGCTTTCCATGTTTTTTAAGGACTTTTTTAAATGATTTGTTAAATGCTTCTTCATCAGTTGGTTTCACCGATTGGATCGTAATACCAACATTGGGATCAACAACCACTTGAAATAACGCATTCTCATCCAAGCCAGCTGCTTGTAAAATCGCCTTGTCTATGACAAGCGCCTTGCTATTTCCATGCTGAATCAAGTGTTTTAACATCCCAGCCTCCAGCTGTGTATATACCAACGGTAACACAAGATATTTTTTTTGAAAATCAGTATCTCGCCTAAGGATTTAATCTCTTAGGGGTCAGGGATTCGATAAAGAAAACAGCTAGGCAGCTGCAAGGCTAGATTCTTTCGATTGCAGCTCTTGCCAGAGGGGCTAATTCACGATTTTGCTCTGCAAGCTTAAAAGCATCGTTAGGATCAATAATGCCGTGGGTAATTCGGTCCTTTTTGATGGCCCAATAACCGTTATGGAATATCGGAGGAAAAATAACAAAGTGACTACCGTTTTGCTCTTTCATAGCTATAAAAGGAAATTGTCCCACAGTTGCCCCTTTAATTATGTGTGCATGATCAGGGTAAAAGTCGATAAGCGGGTCAATGTCTAGATAGACGCGCTGTGGCAGATTAACTATAGGGATTTGGGCGAATTCTTTTTTAGTCAGACCTAAAATTCCTTTGATTAAACCAACTCTTGCTTGGATGCACTCAGATTCCTGAAGTTGACGCTTGGCTTCCCAATTTAGGGGAAGGGTCAGAAGAAGGCCGACGATGGTAATCGACACAGCAATGATGGCTATTTTGATGAGGATATTGGCTAAAGGCGAATTTTTTGCAGAAAGGATAAAGTCTGCTGTTCTTCCCATCCAATTGAGAGGTTTCGGTTTTTTTGCTTCATAAGACCGCAAACTTTCGTCTTGGACAAAAAGAAAATCTCGAGCAAGGGCTTGACGCTCTGAAAAAGGTAGATAATGAGTTCCGATCAAATTAGCCATAAAACCTCAAAAAATAAATATATTTTAACTAGTGGAGGTCTTCCAATACAACTCTTTGTTTGCGGAAGAGGAGGAGGAGGGCGCCGAGGACGATGAGGGCGCCGCCGGGGTAGGTGAGGATATATTTGGCTGGGTCGTAGTTGACCGCGAGATGGACCTCTTTCACTTCGTTTGGAGCGCCATGGATATTGGAGAGGTAGAAGCGGTAGCCGGAGGGGCTTTCGTAGACTTCGTTCATCCGGAGGGTGAAAGGTTGTCCGTCCACCTTGATTTTAGCTTCGTAAGATTCAGGTGTAGTGGTTCCAGGACGGTAGAGAGTTTTTGCTTTATAAAGGTGAAGATGATGGGGGATTCTGATGGCTAAGGGTTGAAATTTGACGAGGGTATCGAAGATGGGAAGAGAAAGACCGCTTCCATCAGAATCGTAGGGGATCAGTTTTTCAATCATCTCCCCATTTTTTTCAGCTTTCAAGCGGAGGATGGGGCGAGCATCTTCGGGCTTTTTAGGGGGGTGGGCGGGACTTGTACGAAGAAAAAGAGGGGAGGAGAAAGGGGGCATTTCCACCCCATAACCAGCTTTGCCGCCATCGTAGAGGATGATTTCTCCCGGTGATTTAGGATCGAATATTTTTTGTTGAAAGCCGTCATGGTGGAGATGGTAGATCGAGATTTTAGATGCGCTATCTTGCAAAAAGAGCAGCCATGGCTTTTCTTCCTTCCAAGGCAGGAGAGTGAGCAGGGGCTCATCTGTCTTTAAAACGGAAAGTTCAAATTCTGGTAAATCGACTTTGGGAGGTTCTGTTTTTCCTTCCCAGGAGGAGATTTCGACCGCAGGAAGACCATTCACAGTGAGCCTTTCATTAGAAATCCAAGCCTCCCAATACTTCTCTCCATGCGGAAGGATTTCTAGTGGGGTAAATATGGTATCACCCTCATGAAAAGGGCGGTCTGGAGTGATTTTAAACGAAAATCGCTTCTCCCCATTTCTTCCAAAAAGACCCCATTCGTCCATCAAGAGAACTAAGTGGCTCCCTTCTCCTTCATGGAGTCGCATCACTCCCTGCATGCCAAACAATCCCTTGATTCCCACCCCTGTCAAAAGCATCAGGAGCCCTAAATGGGCGGTCAAAAAAGGGATGTGCTTTTTTTGGAAAGGCCAACGGGTAAAGGTGGCAAAGAGAATGTTGACGAAGTAAAGAAAGAGAACAAAGTAAAAGAGGGGATGATGGTAGATCCAACTCTCAGCGATTTGATGGGATCCGCTGTTGCCCTCGAGAAATGTGCCGATAGAGACAACGATGACAGTGATGGCAAGAAGGGGGATTGTCAGCCATAAACTTCCTAAATACTTAATAGACCTCTTGCACAACCTCATTTGCCCATTAAAACCAATCATCTTTTCTGTCCAATTTTTGTACCGTCGTATCAGCGACTTACTAGAAGTCGCCTCGCCTCCGCTACCCTAATCTGCTTTGCAGATTCTAAAAATTTGCCAAGAAAATCTGTGGTTTTTCTGGGCAAAGCAGGTTATGCAAGAGGTCTATTAAAACCAATCATCTTTTCTGTCCAATTTTTGTACCGTCATCTCAGCGACTTACTAGAAGTCGCCTCGCCTCCGCTACCCTAATCTGCTTTGCAGATTCTAAAATTTGCCAAGAAAATCTGTGGTTTTTCTGGGCAAATGAGGTTATGCAAGAGGTCTAATCCACATCTGGGATCTCAAAAGCAAGATGGATCGTCTCTACCCACTCTAAAAGGGTGAATTTATCAGACATTAGCTCTTCGCGTGGACCAGAGACGACAAATGTCCAATCACTGCAAAGTTCTTGATGTCCTCTAAAAGCCCGTTTTCCACGATTGCCTAAGGAAAAAGCCCCCCCTAAAAAATCTTCAGTGACCAAAATCAGTCCTCCGTAGCCTCCTTGAGAGACAGGCAAAACTTCATAGAGAGGTTCTTCTGGATATTTCTTTAACCAACGAGTGACCTGAGCTTCGGAGGGAATCGAAGCGCCATGGAATGGAAAAGAGTGGAGGCGGGCTTTTAGATTTCCTTTTTGCCAAGATATGAGGGGTTCACGATTGTCTTTTATTTTTTCTGGGGATGTTTCTACAACGCTCCATCCATCGGGGACTTCGACAACGTATAAAGGCTTGCCCTCCCGGCCCTTCACTTCAAGGGCGCAAAGAGAGGTGATTAACAGGAGAGGAAGAGTGTAGCGCATCCTTTAAAAAGGGGCTGGGTCCGAAGAGTTTTAAAGCCTGCTAGGTGTAATTGATCCACAATGTCGTCGACAGCAAGAAAATCGGCAACAGATGAAGAGAGATAATGATAAGCAGAGCTTTTACCCGAAGCCAATCTCCCTAAAAGAGGGACACAACCTTTTAGGTAAAGGTTATGCAGAGGAGACATCCAACCTTTTGGGCGTGTTAGTTCTAAAATAGCAAAAGTTCCATGCGGTTTTAAAACACGTCGCACTTCATGGAACCCCTTTTCTAAAGAAGGGAGGTTTCGAATGCCATAAGCAACTGTTACCGCATCAAACTCACTGTCTTTAAAGGGAAGTTTTAAGGCATCACCTTCGACAAAAGTGGCTCTAGGATCTTTCAAATGCCCTTTTGCTAAAGCGAGCATGCCAGGAGAAACATCTAAAAGAGTGACTCCATGTACATCGGGGTATTTTAAGAGCTCTTTGGCAATAGCTCCAGTTCCTGCACAGAGATCGAGCACTTGGCTGCCGTTTTTTAAATAAGGCAGTAAAGAATGGACTAAGCTCTTGTTCCATCCCTTATGCAAATTCAACGACAAAAGGCTATTCACTCTGTCATAAACAGGGGCAATCCCATTAAAGAGTGTGGCAATCGTGCTTGGACTTTTATCTAATTCCATGTGCCTCCGCTCTTTTAAGAACATCTCTTTCCATATGGACAAGAGCTGTCGTATAGCGACCATCGAAATGGTAGCGGAGCTTTTGCCAATAAGCAACCAACCTTTCTTGAGGGAAGGACGAAAGGGTCGCCACATGAGAAAGATTCTCGAGCGACCATTTAACTCCATTTAGAAGCGTTTCTTTTGCCAAAAGGATCTCTTGTTGATTTCCTCTCACGAAATTTTTGTTGGCAACCAGGACGGCAAAGGGGAGGGGAAGGTTAGTAAAACTCTTCCACTCTTCAGCAAGGTCGATCTTTTTAAATCCCTTCGGTGTTTTAAAAGAGAGGCATTTGTCGCCAATCAATAAAAAGGCTGGATGATTCTCAGGCTCTGAAGAGGTTACAAAATAAGGACGATGGCCCCGAATTTTTTCGAGATACCATTTGAGAACCCCATTAGATGTCGCACTCTCGGGGTGGAGCGCCACAGTGACGTTAGTGAATGTCAAGAGCTTCTCAGGATGAAAGAGGCAAACACTCTCCACGGGTCCATCTGCCCCTATTCCAATTCCGGGAATTAACTCGAGCTCATCTTGATGTTTTAAATAAAAAAGAGAGCTGACAAAGGAGATAGGCAGTTCTTTAGAAAGAGTTTTCCGATTGAGTTCTTCGGGGTGGCCGAGAACCCAATCAAAAGGGGAGGGGAGGGACTTTAGGAGGTAGGGGGCAATAAAGGGAAGGGAGTTTGAGTATTTAACAATCCCTAATTGCATGCCATCCTAAATCCCGAATGAACCTTTTGAGGTTTTCTCCCTTTAGAAAGGATCAAGTTCTCCATTGTGGGTCCATCCATTTTGATTTGGACGCCGCCTGCCATGGTGATCACTTTTTCATCTAGGGCTGTGGAGGCAAAATCATTCACACCCCAGTCAAGAAGTTCAAGGGCGAGCGGGACTCCTTGATAATTCCAAAGGGCCTTCAGGATGGGGATATTATCGAGAAAAATGCGGGCAAGGGCGTAGAGAGGTCTCGCGTCTTTAGGTTTAAGTCTCTGTTTTCTCTTTCCAAGAGCGTTGTTCTCATCATGATATTTTAAGGGAATAAAGGTGGTAAAACCGCCCGTTTCATCTTGAAGGTTTCTCACTTTTTCAAAGTGAGTGATGATGTCATCCCATTCCTCAATGCTTCCATAAAGGAGGGTGATATTTGTGCTTAGACCTTTTTTGTGGGCAATTCGATGGATATTAAGGAAAGTGTCAGAATCGATTTTCCCAGGAGCTAACTTTTCTCTCAGAGAGTCGACAAAAACTTCGGCACCACCCCCAGGGATCGAGCCTAAGCCGTAACTGACCATCCGATCTAAAACCTCTTCGACAGAGATTCCATGGAGACGGGCTAAATAGTCATATTCAACAGCTGTCAAAGCCTTAATATGTATGTCAGAATCTAGTGATTTAATCCGTTCAAAAGTCTCTTTGTAGTACCCAAGATCACACTCGTGCCAGAGGCCGCCAACAATGTGAACTTCGTTTAAGCCATAATGGAGATTAGCTTTGACCTTCTCTTCAATCTCTGCTGGAGTCATGAACCAGGCATTTTTCCAACCAGGTTTTGCGTAGTAAGAACAAAAAGGGCAATTGAGTTCGCAAAGATTTGTGGGGTAAAGAAAAAGGGTGACGGCATAGAAGACTTCGTCTCCTACCTCTTTGATCCTTTTTTCATTAGCTAACGTTTGTAGGATGGGCCAGTTTTCTTCTTGGAGGAGAATATGGGCCTCTTCTCGAGTGATTCTTTTCCCTGAGCGGACATTATTTTCAACGTCATGAATGTTCATCTTTGTCCTCATCCTCACATTTTTTGACGGTCTTCCCGGGTCCACATCCCTTTTTCAGACGATTCTTTCCTGTAATCAGCCAACCAATCCCAAGTGCTGCCATGGCAAGAGTCACTAAGACGAAGGCAATCCCTATAGTAGCAACCCAGTGTTCCATAAGGAGCCGATTCTAGGGATCCCCTGTTTTTGAGACAATTGCAAACTGATAAGACATAACCAATGAAAATGTGAGAGGGTAAAGCTTTGACTTTTGTAAGATAGATTTATATAATTTAAGGGAAAATTTAAAAAGTTGATATGCCTACTTTAATTATTACAAATAACGCCGTTCCTAAAGAAATACTTCTATCTCCCGGTGAATTAGAGCTGGTTAAAGGTTTTTGCCAAAGTAGAGCTGTAGTAAAACTTTTTCCTGCAATTTTATACCCTGTAAGAACTCAAAATTATAAGAGTTTTGCAGAAGATTTATTGGCACCCACCCTTACAAACTATGCCTTAAAAGTTAATAATATTGTTTTGAAAATTTTTGCCATCATAGGAGCAGTTCTTCTCGATCTGATCACACTCCCCATTCGCCAGTTTGCGATTATTCCGCGATTCATTATCAACGACACAGCAGTGGAGCATCCTCTCCATCTTTTCTTACGAAAAAAAGGAATAGAAGATTTCCTTTATGCTGAAAAGGTTCAGGTAGAATTAGAGTGGACAGAAGAAAATGAAGGTGACTTAGAGTTTAACCCGGTGCATCACCGCAAGAAAATGAATGTGAACTTTGTTGAAGTGCCGTTTTACAAAGATCACGATCTGATCGAAGAGTTTTAAACAGATTTTCTTTTTATAAATAAAAACCCCTTTAGCTTTCTTTAGCTAAAGGGGTTTTTTATTCCTCAAGCAGAGCGTTAAGTCTGTGATAGATAAAAAGACCTAAGGTGGAGGTGCCGAGATAGCAAAGTGCAAGCACGGTTTCGCGAGCAAAAGAGGGGAGAACTGTCGAAAATGTGCGATGGAAAACAGGTGAGGCAGCAGCTACGATACAAGATAATAATGTCCCCAGGCCCATGGCAAGAATGAGATTCATCACGACCTTTTGAGTCGGTTCTTTTCTGTCTTCATCCCTGCGGGTGGCAATTAGATAAGTTGTGAGAGGCACAAGGGCATGAAAAGGGATTGTCCATGCAGGGATAGGGAAAGTGAGCATTTTTGAGAACCTTCAATTAAAAAATACCATTTTATCAAATGAAACTATTAAGAAAGTGTCAATTTGAAAAATTTAATTTAGAGGCGGGGAACGAAGACCCCAATCTCTAAGAGGTAGAGTTCAATGTCTTTTCTCGTGCGAATGATATTTTCTGTCCAGTTGATAAAATGTTGATCGATTTCTACATCTTCTAAAAGGAGATTTTTCCTTTCTCGTCGATTATAGGCCTCCAAGATTTGTGGATGGTGAGCTAGCCAAACCCGCATATCGCCTTTGAAAGTGCGATGTTGAAAATCCAGCCAATCGATAATAGCTTGGCTGTCATAAAAGCCCGGCGTGTCCATGACGACGTAATTATTCATAGTTGAAAGAAAAGTTGTAACAAGCGCAGCATCGACGGCGGTCTTATCCTCGAACATTCCTCTTTCTGGCAGCCCAAAGAAGGCAAGATCACGCCGGAATTGGATATCATTTCTGTGAACGTCGGCTTTCTCTCCAAAGAGGCGGTTAACACCATCTAGCACTTGTGCTTTTTGATCTCTCATTTGGAAATAGGCTAAACCGACCTGGAAGCGCCGCTCCTCTAAATGGGTTAGAATTTTTCTAGGCAATTCATTTTGATCCATGATCAGATTGTTGCTGAGATCAGCAAGCTGGTGGAAAACTCCATTTGCGCAATAATCGCCTGCATCAAAGATGAATCTGAGGAGATCCTCTTCGGCCTCTTGATCAGGTCTTAAAGGGAGTTGCTCGTTAACAAGGCTTAAGCGATATTTTAAGTCGGTGTAATTAAAACCTTGTCCATCTGGAAGGTCCTCGTTTCTGATGTTTGTCACGAGTCTTTCTAAAAGACCCCGAGCAAAATCCCTTTTCGATTTGAAAGGATTTGCTTCGTGCCAAACTTTCCAATCTTTGTGCTCGACAGCCTTTTTTTGGATAATTTCTAGTCGCTCGGGGGTGGCAAAGAGTCGATCAAATAAGGGAACGAGACGGTCGTTTCCAAGTTTGCTTTTTGAGATTGGATTAATCCAAAAATGTTTCTGGGAAATTTTGTAACGGGGATAATCAAAATCGAGAACGTTGTCGATCATCCACTGGTTTAAATGAGAAGGAAGGGTTCCCTCTTTGAGGGTTTTTTTCTGAGTGACGATTTTGTTGTAAATCTGGGCCACTAATTCAGCAGCATTAAAATACCATACGATATTAAAAGGGTTGACCAGTGGGGCAACAGTTCTCAACGTTTCAAGGAATTGATGAAAGGGCCTTCTGGCAAATTTTGGAAGAAGGCTATGAAGTTGAAGGGCTCCGAGACCTAGAATGACAAGAAATGAGAGGGCGGCGAGCTGTTTTTTAAAAATCACAAGAGCTAATGCATGGATGGACAGAGACACTAGGCCAACTGTTGAAAGAGAGGAAACAACTTTTTCAATCCCTCCTTGCATTGATTTGTAAGCCGCATTGTGAAAAAGTCCAATCGCATGACCAATCTCAAGAACAAGGTGATAAGTGCAGAGAGTGGAAAGGACCTTGAGTCCAGTTTTGAGAAGGGTGTTTGCGCCAAGAAAAGATGAGGAGAGGAAAACGAAACAGGCAGTCTGTAAAAGGACGATGCGATTGATCTGGCCGAGCATGTTATTTTCGCCCCGTTCAGCGGCTCTTGCTCCATGCCAGGCATTGACTATATTGACGGCATCTAAGGTGTTTTTTCCCAAAAGGGACATTTGTTTTAGTAAAGCGACCATCTAAATGGTAAAATAAAATTTAATCTACCATTTTACCAAACTTAAGATTTGATGGAAAGTTTTATAATGCGCCGAGGACTTGACGTCTTTTTTTAGGATTCATGTTTTTTAGCTCATCCCAAGAAAGGCCCGATTTTAAAAGCGTGAAGATGGTGTGAGCATGTGTCAGAAAGAAGTGAGCTGTTGAAGGATCTAGCGATTTTAGCTCGTCGAATGAAACAGCTTTGAGAAGGATTCTTACCTCATGGGCGTTAACGATAAAAAGGTGTCTAAGATCGATATTAAGATCTTTTAGCTCTTCCGGGGTGATCCCAGCTTCTAAAAGGACAGTTAATGCTTTTTTGTCACCAAAATGGAGTTTTGGATCGATATTTTTAATCGCCTCCTCCGAAATTGCATGTCTTGTCAGTGCACCAGCCATAATGCCCCCTTTTCGTTAATCGTAATGGGGGGCAATTAAGCGTGTATTAATTCACGTGGAATGCAAACCCTTTAAGGTAATCTGTTTGCGAGTGGGCTGGGTTGAGTGGATGGTCAGGTTGGAGGGTATGGCGGTGCAGAAGGGTGATATCGCGCCCCTCATGCCGGGCAGCATCTTGAATGATCTTCAGAAAGATCGCCTCCTCCATAAAATGAGAACAAGAGCAGCTAATAAGGAGAGAGTTGGAGGGGATTTTTTCTAAGACTTGTCGGTTAAGCTCGTAATAACCGCGGCAACCCGCTTGGAAATCGAATTTTCGTTTGATCAAGGCAGGGGGATCAAGGACAACGGCATCGTAAGGGAGGGGATTTTCCTTTAAAAAATGGAAAGCATCGCCGACAACAGGGGTATGCTCTTTGTCCTGTAGATGGTTTAAGGAAAGATTTTTTTCAACAAGATCGAGGGCTCTTGCGGAGGCGTCGAGTGAAGCGGCTTTCATGGCACCTCCCTTTAGGCCATACACTGTAAAGCCGCCGCTATAACAAAAAAGATTTAGAAGCGAACGTCCTTTAGAATGATGGTAGAGCCATTGGCGCAGTTCTCTTTGATCGAGAAAAAATCCTGTTTTTTGCCCTTGATAGGGGTCGACGATAAATTGATGGCCGTTTTCTTCCATCGTGATGTTTGTCGGGACTTCTCCAAAAAGCACTTCGGTTCTATCTTGGAGCCCCTCTTCGCGGCGGCTGCCGCCCGATGATTTTTCTAAGATCCCCTTAGGCGCTAATTTTTTGACCAGCAAGGAAACGACCTCCTCTTTGATCAGATCCATGCCAAGACTATGAAACTGCATCACAAGATAGTCGCCATAGCGATCAACGATTAAACCAGAAAGACGGTCACCTTCGCCATGAATGAGACGATAGGCATTTGTTCCCGGACATTCGACAAAGGTTTTTCTTTTTTCAATCGCTTCGTTAATGAGCCGTTCTAAAGTCTGATAGGGATCTTGCTTGCCAAAGGAGAGAATTCTTCCCCAAATTGTTTTTGTTTGGGTGTTGAAAAAGGCGTGGCCGAGTAACTCTCCTCTTGAGGAATGGACAGGGAGAATGGCTCCCTTAGGATCAGAGGGGATCGCGTCGATGGCTCCTGAAAAAATCCAATGGTGCCCCTTTAGGAGACTTTCTTCTCGATCTGTTTTAAGACGTACTGACATTTTTCAAGCAGGGGGAAAAGGAGTAAAGTGATACCGCCAGCACCTGCGATGATATCGGAGATCCCATGACCTCCAGCAAAGAGACGGGGTGAAGAGAAAAATAGAGCCAAGATGACAGGAATTTTCCAACCTCTTCCTCTTGTTGCAATCAAGATCCAAGCGGCACAGAGGAAAACTGTCGTGGCGTGATCTGCTGGGAAAGAGTGTATGGAGGTCGTGCGGTTGTTGGGAAAAGGGTGTGTCTTCGCAAGATTGATAAAATGTTCTGTCTGGAGAGAGGGGCTCGCCCTTTCAAAATGCAATCCTTGCATAAAAAGCCCTTTGTTAACGAGAGCTTGTGTCAGGATGACGATGGCGAAGAGGGAGATTAAGGAGTATAAGGCCTCTTTCCGGTTAGTGATGCTGGACCAGAGGATGGCAGAAAAACTTAAGTGGGAGATCCAATCGCCAAGGCGAGAATTTAAAAGGGCTACCAAAGTCCCAAAAGTGTCGTACTTGACGAATGAATTAAGAAAAACGAAAACTTTGATATCCAACCAGTCCCAAGCCCCCCGGGTAAAGGGAAGAAAGACCGAAAAAAGGAGTGCAGCTCCTAGAAATAAAGAACCAAAACGGGAAATCATTTTAAATGAACATTCTCGCAGAAATAATAATTAATTCTCTATTAAGCTGCATTTTTCAAAATTTTTCATCAATTATATCCACACAATGCACATCTAACCACCCAAGAGAATAATATAACCACAGAGAACAGAGAGATCACAGAGAAGCTTCGCCAATCTTAAATCTAGTAAATAAGACGAAGTCTCTCTGTGTTCTCTTTGGTGAAAAACCTAAATCTTTTACTTTATTTATTTTCATAAAACTGAGCTAAAGAGACCAGGCCGTTTGCCGTTTCGCCCACTAAGATCTGCTTTCCCTTGACCTTGATAAGATAGACGGCGCTTTTGGGGGAAAGGGCTCTCCGTTCTAAAACTTCGATATCAGATGTGACATTCTCTTTATTCCATCGCATTTGCCCCCAGCGACGAATAAAAAAAGTCGCCGTCATGATAAAACCGATGAAAAGGAAGATAAAAAAGAGAGTTTGAAGCAAAGGCCCCATGAAGTTAATCGACTCGGGTGATGGGGGTGTTTCAGGTGTCATGATGAATATCTTCGGAAATTAGCTCTTATCTTCAGGAATTGTCGATTTTTACGAAAGAAAATGGTATACTTACGCTGTTATGACTTCTCCCAAGAGACGCAATCCCAAGGCCTACAACGGGACTCGAACTACCACTCACAATCTAAAAAATCTTCTACCAACATTTCTCGAAGGAATGGGTGATCATTACAGCACCTCATCTCAGCAAGTGTTAAATTATTGGAAAGAGATGATGGGTCCTACGTTGTCTCCTTTTGCTCATGCAGAGACCTATGCAGGAGGTGTCTTAACTGTTAAAGTACGCAACACTACCCTTTACGCCCTCTTGTCTCGGCAAGAAAAACCTAAATTGCTCAAACGTTTGAGAGAGGCATTTCCAAAACTTATGATTAAGACAATCGAATTCCGGATTGGTTGAAGATGACAAAAGAAGAAAAAAAATACGACGCAAGTTCAATCACCGTTCTTGAGGGACTGCAAGCCGTCCGAGAACGCCCTGGGATGTACATTGGCGATACAAACGTTAACGGCCTTCATCAGCTTGTCTATGAAGTTGTCGATAATTGCATCGACGAAGCCTTAGCAGGACATTGCGACACGATCAAAATTGCTCTTTATCCTGATGGATCGTGCGAAGTTGAAGATAACGGTCGAGGCATTCCGATAGGAATTCACGAAAAGGAATCGAAGAAGCAGGGTAGAGAGGTGACGGCGGTCGAAGTCGTTATGACGATCCTCCATGCAGGGGGTAAATTCGACAAAGACACCTATAAGGTCTCTGGCGGTCTTCACGGGGTCGGCGTCTCTTGCGTAAACGCCCTTTCTAAAAAGATGGTTGTTGAGGTCTATAAAGATGGAAAAATCCATGAGATCATCTTTTCCGAAGGAAAAGTGATTTCCCCTCTCAAAGTCGTTGGAGAATCGGACAAAAGCGGGACAAAAATAACCTTCTTGCCTGATGACAAAATCATGCAGGTCACGAACTTTAACCACGATATTCTGGTTAAAAGGTTTAGAGAGCTCGCATTCCTCACAAGAAATGTCACGATGATCTTCCGCGATGATCGCGATCTAGACAAAGTGGAGCAAAGATTTCATTACGAAGGGGGGATCTCCTCATTCGTTAGTTTCTTGAACGAAGGGAAACAGCCTATTTTCCCAACACCTATTCTTTTGACTGGAGTTCGTGAGGGAGACAGCGGTCCTGTTGAATTTGAAGCGGCTCTCCAATGGAACGAAGGGTATGCAGAAACTGTCTTCTCTTATGTGAATAACATTTCCACAGGTCAAGGCGGTACACACGTTTCTGGCTTTTCGACTGCGCTTACACGAGTTCTCAATACCTATATTAAATCGCATAACCTCAACAAAGGGGACAAGCTTGCTTTGACCGGGGAAGATATGCGAGAAGGGCTTGTTGCCATTATCTCGACAAAAGTCCCCAACCCTCAATTTGAAGGTCAAACCAAGCAACGTTTAGGAAATAGTGATGTTGGTTCGATTGCTCAACAAATCACGTTTGAGCAGCTCACCACCTTTTTAGATGAGCATCCACATCTTGCAAAACTGATCTCAGAAAAAGCTCTTCTTGCTGCCAAAGCTCGCGATGCCGCTAAAAAAGCTCGCGATCTAACGCTACGAAAAGGGGCCTTAGATAGCGCCCGTTTGCCAGGTAAACTGACAGACTGCCAAGAGGCCGATCCAGCACTTTGTGAAATTTACATTGTGGAAGGGGATTCTGCGGGTGGTAGCGCCAAGATGGGACGCGATAGACGTTTCCAAGCGATCCTTCCTATCCGTGGTAAGATCATCAACGTTGAAAAGGCCCGTCTCGAAAAAGTCCTCTCCAATACAGAAGTGGGGGCGATGATCGCCGCATTTGGTTGCGGCATTGGAAAAGATGGCTTTCACCTCGAAAAGCTCCGGTACCACAAAATCATCATCATGACGGACGCCGACGTCGACGGTTCTCATATCCGAACATTGTTGCTCACCTTCTTCTATCGTCACATGCCAGATCTGGTGACGAATAATTTTATCTATATCGCGCAACCACCTCTCTACCGAGTTTCTAGGAAGAAGGACAGCCGTTATATCCACTCTGAAAAAGAGATGGATAGCTACTTGCTCGAGCTTGGACTTTCTGACCTTAAGGTGATTCTTAAAGATAAAATTTTAGAAGGGGATTCGCTTAAAGAATTTGTCAGTTTGATCCTCGAGGTGGAAGGCTTTATCCAGAGAATTGAGAGAAAGGGGGTTCCTTTCCGCGAGTTTCTCGCCGCTCACCGTGAGCCGATGGGTTATCCTCCTTATTACATCTATCTGATGGATGGTCCGCTCTTTGCCTATACGCAAGAAGAGGTGCAAGAACAACACCATGCCGACCAAGAAAATCGGCGAAAAGCACACGAAGAGGCTTTAAAAGAGATCCCTCCGGAAGAGGTGACTGAGGAGATGAAGCTTTACCGCCCTCAATCTCTTGCTTTTGTCGAACTTTTTGAGTTTGATCAACTCACTTCTCTTCTCGAACGTCTTTCTGCTTTAGGTGTTCGGCTGGACCAATACCAAATTGCTAAGGGTGATTTGGCAACGATCGAAGATGATGGCGGTTCCAAAACTTATCTCTATACTTTGAAAGAGTTGATCGATTACTTCCGCGAAAATGGTCGGAAGGGGATCGAGATCCAGCGCTATAAAGGGTTGGGTGAAATGAACGCTGACCAGCTATGGGAGACAACGATGGATCCAGCTGTGAGAACGTTGATTCAGGTCACTATTCCTGACATTATTGCTGCAGACCATATGTTTTCGATGCTGATGGGTGATGAGGTGCCTCCCCGTCGAGCATTCATTGAAACCCATGCCCTTTCCGTTAAAAATTTAGATATTTAACCCTATGTCCTACACCGAAAACGAACACATCATCCAACGGAATGTCGAAGAGGAAATGCGGGAGAGTTATCTCCGCTATTCGATGTCGGTCATCATCTCAAGAGCTCTGCCTGATGTCAGAGATGGGCTGAAGCCATCGCAGAGAAGAATTCTCTTTGCCATGCGTCAGCTTAATCTCTCCCCAGGGGGCAAGCACAGAAAATGTGCGAAGATCTCTGGGGATACATCAGGGGATTACCACCCGCACGGGGAAGCGGTGATCTATCCGACGCTTGTTCGGATGGCTCAAGACTGGGTCATGCGTTACAACTTAGTCGATGGGCAGGGAAACTTTGGTTCCATCGACGGAGACCCTCCAGCTGCGATGCGTTACACTGAAGCTCGTCTAACACCAGCTTCTGTTGCTCTCATGGAAGATCTCGATAAAGATACGGTTGAGCATGTTCCTAACTACGATGAGACCAAAAAAGAGCCTGTCGTTTTCCCAGCCAAATTTCCGAACCTTTTATCCAATGGTTCATCGGGGATTGCTGTCGGGATGGCGACAAATATCCCGCCTCACAACCTGGTGGAGCTTATTCGGGCAACTCTGCTTGTTCTAGATCGTCCAGATACGACCATTGATGAATTGATGCAAGTGATGCCAGCTCCCGATTTCCCAACAGGGGGTGTCATCTTTGGTTATCGGGGCATCAAAGAGGCCTACCACACAGGGCGTGGCAAGTTATTGCTCCGGGGAAAAATCGAAGTTGAAAGGGACGAAAAGACAGATAGAGAGCGTCTCGTTGTCCAAGAGATCCCTTACACCATCAATAAGTCAAACCTGATCAAGCAAATTGCTGATTTGGTGAATGACAAAGTGATCCCAGGCATTTCTGATGTGCGTGACGAATCGGATAAAGATGGTCTTCGCCTCGTTCTCGAGCTAAAAAGGAATGAAATTCCTGAAGTTATTATCAACCAGCTCTATAAATACTCCGATCTCTCAACCACGTTTGGCTGCATCCTTTTAGCTCTTGATAAAGGGCTCCCAAGGGTCATGAACGTCAAGCAGATCATTGCTTGCTGGATTGAGCACCGCATTGAGGTTATCCGCCGCAGAACCCGTTTTGAGCTGAATAAAGCTGAGGCAAGAGCCCATGTTTTAGAGGGGTATCTCAAAGCGATTGATCACCTGGATGAGGTTGTGCGCCTAATCCGTGCAAGTCAAAACCGGGATGAAGCTAAGAAGGGATTGATCGAAAAGTTTGAGTTCACCGAAAGGCAAGCTCACGCTGTTCTTGATCTCCGTCTCTATCAATTGACCGGTCTTGAAAAAGATAAGATCGAAAACGAATACAACGAGCTTTTAAAAAAGATCACCTATTTCAGACAGGTTCTTGCTGACGAGTCTCTCGTCCGCGGAATCATCCGTGAAGAGTTGACCGAGATCGAAAAAGGGAACAAATCCCCCCGCAGGACACTTGTTGTTCCGATGGAAGGGGAGATGCAAATGGAAGATCTCATTGCAAATGACGCCGTGATTTTGACCCTCTCTTCTGACGACTATATCAAACGGATGCCGATCGATACTTTCCGCGAACAACGGAGAGGGGGAGCTGGCGTCACGGGTGTCAAACTGAAAAAAGAAGATGATGCCATCAAGGGTGTCTACACAGCTAATACCCATGATACTTTGATGCTCTTCACCACAAAGGGAAGATGCTATTGGTTGAGAACCTGGCAAATTCCCGAGGGCTCTCGTACAACAAAAGGGAAACCGCTCGTCAATCTTTTAGAGGGTCTGCAGCCTGAAGAAAAACTGACCACCCTTTTGACAGTCGATACCTTTGAAAAAGAGTGCTACATCTTTATGGTCACCAAATTTGGTGTGGTTAAAAAATGCCGCCTAGCCGACTTCTCAAACCCCAGAAGAAAAGGGATTTTTGCCGTTGATTTGGACGAAGGGGATAGCCTACTTGCTGCTCACCTAGTCACTGAAGGGCAACAAATGATGCTCTTTACCCGGTATGGAATGGCTGTTCGTTTTGATGAGAGTGAGATCCGTCCAATGGGAAGAACAGCGCGGGGTGTCAGAGGGGTCTCTTTACGTGAAGAGGGAGATTTCGTCGTCAGTTCGGAAGCTGTTAATGGTGACGAATCGATCTTGATTGTCTGCGAAAATGGTTATGGAAAACGCTCCTTAGTGGAAGAGTTCCGTAAAACGCACCGTGGTGGAGTGGGAGTACGGTCGATTGTGACAAGTGACAGAAACGGCTCTGTTGTAGGAGCCCAACACGTCACTGATACAGATAGTCTCCTCCTTGTTTCTTCTTTAGGACAAACGGTGAGAATTCCAATGGAACAGATCCGAGTGTTAGGTAGAAATACCCAGGGTGTTCGCCTCCTCCAGCTCAAAGAAAACGATCGCCTGATCGATATCCAAAAGCTTAACGTCACAGTAGCTGACGAGGAAACGACGGTCGAAGCTCCTGTATGAGGAAGTTTATCTCAGTTGAAGGGGGAGAGGGGGCCGGTAAGTCAACGCTGATCCGGTTCCTTCGCAAACGGCTGGAAGAAAAAGGGTTAGAAGTTGTCACAACACGTGAACCCGGCGGCTCTTTTTTAGGAGAAGAGATCCGAGAACTTTTGCTCCATGTCAGACGGGATGAGCCGGTCGTTGCAAAGGCTGAACTTTTCCTTTTCTTGGCGGCAAGAGCCCAGCATGTAGAGACATTGATCCGTCCCTCTCTTGAAGCTGGAAAAGTTGTCATCACCGATCGATTTTCCGATTCGACATTAGCCTACCAGTCGACTGCCCGCGGCCTGACACTTGGCGAAGTGCGCCATCTTTGTGAACTGGTTGAAGACCATATCACCCCAAGTTTGACCTTCTTTCTCGATGTCGACCCTAAGATAGGGGTGAGACGAGCGCGCAAGCGGAGCTTAAAAGCCGAGGTGGGTTATGATCGTTTGGAAGAGGAGAGTCTTCAATTCCATGAACGGGTACGCGACGGTTTTCTTAAACAACTGGAAAATTCACCAGAACGGATCTTCCGCATTGATACGGCAAAACCCATTCCAGAAGTTCAAGAGAGAGCTGGGGAGATCCTCGATCAATGGCTAGCCAAATCATAGGTCATCTCAAAGAAAGGTCATTTCTTGACCGCCTTTTTCAGCCAGGTGTGCAGGGGAGAACGCTCCATTTTACCGGCCCTGCAAAATTGGGAAAGCGCTGCTGTGCTCTCCATTACGCTCTAAAATTAAGAGGAGAGGGGGAGAAAGAGAAGGAGAGAGTTCTCCGAGGCGATCATCCCGATGTCACCCTTTTTTCTCCCGAAGGAAAAATGGCCCTCCATCCTGCTGAGGCAGTCCGCGAGGTGATCGACCGGTGCCGCGAAGCTCCTTACCAAGGCCCTTATAAAGTTTTGATCATTGATGGGGCAGAAAGAATGCAGGGCGTTTCGAGCAACACCCTCCTCAAAACTCTCGAAGAGCCCCTCATAAGCACTTTCATCTTTCTTATCTCCGAACGAAAAGAAAAAATTCTTCCTACCATCCTCTCCCGTTCGATAGAAATTACTTTCTCCCCCATCCCTCGAGAACTTATCCTCCCTGAACTTAAAGGAGAGGGGAAAATCAGTGCTGAACAAGCAACCCTCCTCTCTCGCGGTTCTCTATCCCGAGCGAAGGAACTCTACTCCGAAGGCCTTCCCGAATGGCGCTCTCTCCTTATCCCTCTTCTTGAAAACCCACCATCCACTTACTTTACTTTCCGCGACCAGCTCAAAAAAATCACAGAGCCTCTTGTCGCTTTAAAAGAAGATAACACCCTCCGCTTCTACCAAATCATCCACGACGTTCTAGAAAGCATCGTCGGATGGTTCCGCGATCTCCACCTTCTCCGACACTCAGGTCAAAACCTCTTTTTCCCCGACCAAGTCCCTCTCCTCCGCCGCCGCCTCGAGCGAGGCAACCTCCCCTCCATCACCAAGGTCCTTGAAGCCATAACAGAGGCCCATCTCGCCCTCGACCGCTCCAACAGTCTCCAAACCACCCTCGAATCCCTGCTTTTACAACTGTGATTGTGGCTAAGATTAAACGCAAAGGCGCAACGACGCAAAGAAACTTCGTCCACTACTAAAGATCTATTTTAGAATAGATTCAGTTTCGAGGAGGAGCTGCGGCAAGAGGTAATCGGCGATCAGGTCAGGACTATAACGGACTGACATGGAAGTGCCTTAATGTCACCATCTTCACAAAGAAAGGATAAAATGTCAGAATGACTAAATTGATCGTCATTTAGGGGGGGTAAAATCTCTATTATTTTTTAAGAGTAGCTACTGAATTTCCGATGTAGCTGTTTTCTCTTTTAATCAATGACTTATTCGCATTCTTCGCCTGCGAGATTTAATTCTGAGCCGAGCATAGATCTACACTGGCTAACAGTGTTTCCCCTGTTCAAGCATTCGTCAAATTCTCTTCTGGCGCGGATTTCATCATCGCTCATGCAAT
>JAGVKY010000129.1 GCA_020050175.1 Parachlamydiales bacterium | reverse complement strand
CCCTGCTGAGGTTGCCTCAACTTTTTATTTCCCTCAACATACTTCCGCTCTTTTCTCTGCCTTCACAACTGCCTAGAGGGACTTATGCAACAACGCCGCCACTTAACATAATCCTCTGGCCCTTCAGAAATTCCATCATATTCATCCCAATGAATAGAAGTAGCGAGTAATACCTTTTCCAAGCGTTTAATTAATGTCGTCTTTCCAGACCCAGAAATGCCGCTAATCCCGATAATCATCTTCTTCTTACCCTTATTACTTTATCATGCATAAAACAGTTCATTTTGAAAATTTGGTAATAATAATTAAACGCAAAGTTAGCGAAGGTTCTTTGCATCTTTGCGTTTAATAGTTTAAAACGATTACTCGCTGGAGGGGTTATTGCGGTCTCCTTTGATTTGAAGGATTTTTTGTTGGATGAGGGAGAGCATCGATTCTTGAGGTTCTATTGTTAGCTTGTGGATTTTGCCTGTAAATTTGAAGGGGACCTGGTAGTCGTTGTCATCCACAGGGGTGCCTGTGTCCAGGCCGACATTAAACGTTTCGTCCCATTGGAGGGCAAAGGGGATTGTTTTCTCCATCCGCTTTCGCGCGACCTCTTTATTGTCGACTTTTAGGACGCCAACACCCCCTTTTCCAAATCCGATTCCTTGGTAATCGAAATCGTAAACAAGGGTGTGCTTTCCAGGTGAGAGAGGTTCCTTATCTTCCCAACGGATTCTTTCTAAATCAAAATAATTCCAAAGGAAAACTGGTTTGCTATTTAGCAGATAGAGAGCATAACCCCCAAAACGACCCCCTTGAGTCACAATAACGCCTTCAGCCCCATTTTCTGGAATCTCTATTTCTGCCGTGATGGTGTAAGAGCGGTCGAGGAGTTTGGGCGAAGAGCCGTGAGGCACTTGGGAAACTGGTCCTGTGTAAGTGAAAACTTTTCTGCCAGCTGATGGGCTTGGGCGGGGGGATAAAAGTCTTTTTCCCAAAGAATTATCTAAAGGAAACACATTGTATTTAGAGGCTTCTCCGATGAAAATCGCCTTCATCTCCTCCAGTTTTTTAGGCATTTTGGAGGCTAGATTGTTGAACTGTGTGGGATCGTCTTTTAAGTTGTAGAGCTCCCATTTGTAACTATCCATCACATCTTCTGGTAAACCACCCTTTCCCAATTCCCATGGTGGGGCAATCGGTGTGGTGGAGGCGATCCAGCCGTTATGATAGATCGCTCGATTTCCAAACATTTCAAAGTATTGAGTCGTTCTTTTAGAGGGGGTCTCTTTATTGGCTTCATCCCATGTGTAGGCCATGCTGATCCCCTGGATCGGCTTCTGAGGCGACCCATTGACCATGACGGGTTGTGAAATCCCGACAGCTTCAAGAAGAGTTGGCATGACATCAATGATGTGGTGGAATTGTGTGCGGATGCCCCCTTTATCTTTGATCCTATTTGGCCAAGCCATCGCTACCCCTTGACGAGTTCCTCCAAAATGGGAGGCAATCTGTTTTGTCCATTGGAAAGGGGTGTCAAACGCCCAAGTCCAGCCAACGGCCATGTGAGGATAGGTTTTATCGCTTCCCCAGACATCGTAAAACTTCATTTGCTCTTCAACGGGGATCACGATGCCATTCAGAGAAGCTACTTCGTTAGGAGTCCCTAAGACGGTCCCTTCAGGACTCGATCCGTTGTCTCCACTGATATAGATGATGAGGGTGTTATCAAGTTTACCTTGATCCTCAATCGCTTGGATAACTCTTCCAATTTCGTGATCGGTGTAAGCAAGATAAGCTGCATAAACCTCCGCTTGGCGGGCAAAAAGTTTTTTTTCGTCTGCCGTCAACTCCTCCCATTTTTTTAAACTATCTGGCCAAGGAGTTAGCTCCCCATTTTCGGGGATGACGCCGAGTCTTTTTTGATTAGCAAAGATTCGTGCTCTCTCTTCATTCCAGCCATGGTCAAATTTTCCTTTGAATTTTTCAATCCATTCAGGCGTTGGGTGGTGGGGAGCGTGTGTTCCTCCAGGGGCGTAGTAAACAAAAAACTTTTGTTCGGGATTAAGTTCGTTGATTTGATTCAAATAATTGATAGCTTCGTCAGCCATCGCTGTTGTCAAATTCCAATTGGGATTATTGAGGTAAGGTTCGATGGGTGTTGTGTTGCGGAATAAATTAGGCTGCCATTGGCTGGTATCTCCACCCACAAATCCATAAAAATATTGGAACCCGTATCCGATAGGCCAATTATCAAAAGGGCCAAGCTGACTCGACTGCCAATCTGGGGTGTTATGATCTTTTCCAAACCAGGAGGTGGCATAACCATTTTGTTTCAAAATTTCACCAATACTTGCAGTGTCTCGCGTAATCACACTGTCATAGCCTGGAAAGCCAGTGGCTTGTTCGATGACAGTTCCTGTGTGGACTGCATGGTGATTGTGGCCGGTGATCAAAGAGGCTCGTGAAGGAGAGCAAAGGGCGGTTGAATGGAAAGTGATATAGCGGATCCCCATTTGCGCTACACGATCCAATGCAGGTGTGGGAATCGTTCCGCCAAAGGTGCTCGGTGCGCCATAACCCACATCATCTGTCAAGATCAATAAAATATTGGGAGCATCTTTTGGAGGGACAACTTGAGGAGGCCAATAGGGTGTCGAGTCGCTCGCATTAAAATTGATCACCCCTTTGAATTCAGGGGCAGGAGGAGGGAGATACCGTGTGTCGATAGAGGTGGTGGCATTGGGCATTCCAGGCATTTTTAGTCTTTCTGCCTGCCGTTTTTCGATCATTCCTTTGGGGTTAAAAAGAATCAAAGCCGTAACCAAAGCCAATATCCCTAAACCTGCTGCAATAAACACTTTCATGCCGACACCTTTTTGCTAAGCTTCTTTACCACACACAAATAATTTGTTAACACCTGATAAGATGGTAAGAGGTAATAATGGATTGGAAAATCAATCGTAGTTAATTTGATTTATAAATTTTAAATGAAAAGCATGTTTGCATGATGATAAAAAGATTTCTCGTTTTTACATTATTGCCGTTAACAACTAATTCTTGCAGGACAAGCGCATCAACATGAGTCTAGAGAAATAAATCTCTCTAAAATGTTCTTAAAGGTACCCATTCGATCAAATTCACGTTTGCATTGAATCTGAAAAGGATCACGAAACTATCCATAAAAAATATGGCCTCCACAACGAAATCTAAAAGATCTTTCAAAATAATATTTTTTTTGGTATACCTTTGGCATCGGAGTTTTTTGTATGCCAGGTATCTTGAAAAAATATTTATTGGTGGGAATTTTTGCAACTCTTCTCTCCTTCCAGTGTTGCGAAGCGTTAACAAAGTGGTCGGGGGCCGTCCAAATTTCTAACACCCCAAGTTCGATACAATCCCCACCCTCTCCCCCTCTTGCCGTTGACTCTCATTCCAATGCCGTTGTCGGTTGGCTGAATAGCACGAGTTTTCCAGGGGGCAATGAGATATTGAGTTCAGTTCTTCCTTTTGGTGCTTCTCATTGGAACTCATCTCAAATCATTTTAGAGTTAAATCCACCAAATTTCCCCACCAATCCTCTTATTTTTATCGATAAGTTTGAGCATCAGTTTGTCCTTTTTGGCGCTCTGAATGCGAATACTCTTGAATTTGTACTCAATGCCTCTAAAAGACCAACAGGTGTTTCGAGTTGGTCATTACCCATTGTAAATCCAATTAATGGCCTCCCAAATAATGGAAATGGAGATACAGGGATTTTAGGAGACGTCGTTGCCTTTTTGCCGATAAACACTGCAACTAATCCAAATTTTTTTGAATATATCTTTACCTCTCTGTCTCATGGAGCTAAAGAATGGGGGCCTCTCACAATTCTCGGCACCATAACAACACCTTCACAACAGGATGCTCAAGCAAGCTGCGCCATCACAAAGAACCAAGCGATTCTTGTTTGGACTGAGCTGGGTCCTGTCATAAAATCGAGCCGTTACAATGTGGCGAATCAACAATTTCACGCGATTAATGATTTCGTTCTTCCTCCTTCTACAGGATCTTTACAAAACATCTTCTTAGCGATCGATGCACGTGGAGATGCGGTTTTATTTTTTAGTCTCAGCTTTAGTTCAGACCCTCAAACTACCTATTGCTCAACTTTATCTGCAGATGGTACCGATTGGACCCCACTCCAACAGGTTTCTACACCAGGAACCAATTCTCTTGCTTTTGACTTAAAAATGGATAAAGCCGGGAACTCAGTCCTTCTATGGGCAGAACAACAAGCAGATATTGTCGTCCGAGCCGCCGATCTTCCTCTCAATGGCACAATTACCAATATTTCAAATCTTTCAACTCCTTCCTCTTCTGTTTTTATGTTCGGAAGCTTGGGAGTGGATGCGTTTGGAAATGCAGTAGCCGCTTGGGCAGATGTTCAAGTGACTGGAGATCTGGTTCAAGTGGCTGCAAAGCCAGCTGGAGGGATTTGGTCAGATGCACAGACACTTTCAACTACAGGAACAAATCCAAGGGTTGTTTTAAGTGATCAAGAAACCGCTGTTGCCATTTGGCTCGATGTTAATTCGAACTTTTTAATGGGTTCTTCTAATCCACATCTCTTTTATTTGGAGCCTCCAACCCACTTTGTGGGTAAAACTGGTACAAATAACTTTCTGTTCCAATCTGAGCAGGTTTTGAATGTCCGTTGGCAACCAAGCCCCGCCCCGAATATTACGAATTATATCATTCATAAAGATGGTCAGTTGGTGGCTAACATTCCAGGCAAGGGCCCTTTTGAAATGTCTTTTCCAATTGGAGTTAAAGGGATCTATACCTTAACTGCAGTCGCTTCCAATGGAAACAAAAGTCTCCCCATCCCTCTAATCGTTAAGTAGGACCAAAGTATTTATGCAATTTTTTTTCAAATAAAGTAGCTTTTTCGGTAGGGCTTTTTGAGGAGAAAGCTCTCCTCTGGTTAGAGGATACCAAGGGATAAAACCTAGTTAGTGCTTTTCGCAGTAATCAATGACAGGGTCTGATTCTCTGTCACTTAAATTATACCGATTTTGAACAGAGACCACTTTGACAATTTTTTTTGCCCGTTCAATTTGGGCAACAGCAACATTGGAGAGGCCAATGTGACGAATCTTTTCCTGCTTTTGCATCTCCTTTAACGCAATCTAAGAGTCTTCAATAGGAAGTTTAGGATCAACGGTATGCAATTGATAAAGGTCGATGCGTTCTAATTTTAATCTTTTGAGACTTTTCTCTACGGATTTGAGCAGTAAGGCGCATAGCTCCAAATCCCAAACGATGGACAGGTAAATCCCCTCCATACCTGCCGCACTCGCATCAATGACCTCAGCTTTTCTCATCTTCCACTCTCATATTTTGAGATGTAGCAGATCATTAGATCGGCTACAACTTAATGGAGAGGTAAAGAAGTTAGGCATAACCCTGAAAGATAATCGACTGTGATAGTCCAATTCCCCGCCTGAAGGCCAAAAGTTTGTCTAAAAATTTCCTCCAGAAGTTTTACGCAAACGGGAGAGCAACCACTTGCTCCGCTACATGCTTTGATTTGTCCATTATTTTCTAACTCGGCGCCATGGGCTTTAAATCTCTCCCTAATTTTAAGAAGAACATCCTCAAACTGTTTGGGAAGTTTACAAGTTAAACTAGCCTCTACTAGAGTGCCGCCAGGTAGGGCTAAACCCTTAAATTCAAAAATAGAATGTGTGTGAACTGGATTCATTGTCATGTCGAATACTTTTGTATGTGGTTATGAATAAGCATCTCATCAATAATGGTCCCATAGACTTTTCTGCAAGTGAAACTTCTGTTTAGAGGGAGCCGAATTTCCCCGAGCGGTAGTCTCTAAAGGCTTGTGCAATTTCTTGCTCGGTGTTCATGACAAATGGGCCGGAGCTTGCGACAGGTTCTTCGATCGGTGTGCCACTTAGAATAAAGACCATCCCATCCTCATGCGCTTTGAGAGAAATATTTTCTCCTTGGCGGCCAAAAAGAACCATGTCTTTGAATTTTGTTAGGGCGTTGTTGACGTTAAAGGAGCCTCTGGTCACTAGAAGAAGAGAGTTTTGATCTTGGGAGATCTCTAGGGTTAACTCACTATTTTTTTTGAGTCTAACATCATACATCTGGATCGGAGTAAAAGTTGAAGCAGGTCCTTTGATCCCTCGAAATTCTCCAGCGATCACTCGGACTTGGCTTCCCTGGAGATCGGTAGAGACAGAGGGAATAGTGGAGGACAGGAGGGTTTGATATTTTGAGTCGACATTTTCTCTTTACTAGGGAGATTGACCCAAAGCTGAATGGCGTGGAGTGTTCCTCCAAGCTTTGCAAAATTAGCTTCGTGAAATTCTTCGTGCAAGATGCCAGAAGCTGCTGTCATCCATTGGACATCGCCTGCTTGAATCACACCGCCCGAACCGGTTGAGTCTCGGTGGGCAAGAGCCCCTTCGTAAACAATTGTTACAGTTTCGAAGCCGCGGTTGGGATGAGCCCCTACACCTTTTGATTGAGAAGGGTTAGGGGGAAACGCATAGGGGGCATTGTAATCGAGAAGCAAAAAGGGGCTCACTTCTTTGGTTAAAGGGCCTCCTCCGGAGAAATAGTTAAAAACTCTAAAGCCGTCTCCCACCATATGAGGTTGAGGAGAGGGGAAAATTGCCTGAATATTTTTAAGACAATTTGTCATAGTACCTTCAATATTAGGATTGATTACAAAAAATAAGCAAAAAAGAAAGCAAATCCAAGAAATTATCATCATCTTTATCCGCAAGAAAAAGGTGGCTTTGATATATGCACTAATAACAACACAATTGCAATTTTTTTTTCATAGGGGTGGTTTATGAGTTTTGATCCAAGGGGCGGTCAGCCTACTCAAGGGAGTTCCAATAAAGGACGTTGGATCATTGCGATCATCATTCTACTGGTGGGTTGGTTCATGTATATGAATCAGGTCGAAGAAAATCCTGTGACTGGTGAGAAGCAGCATGTCACCGTCTCGCCAGCACAAGAGATTCGATTGGGGATTGAATCGGCTCCAGAGATGGCAAAGGAGATGGGGGGAGATCTTCCAGCCAGCGATCCAAGAACCCAAAAAGTCCAGCAGATGGGGCAATACCTTGTTG
>JAGVKY010000034.1 GCA_020050175.1 Parachlamydiales bacterium | reverse complement strand
GAAGAAAAGAAAAGCGATGAGGATTTCTAATGGAAGCGCTCTTTGACCAACTCCTTCAAGAACTTGGACAACTCCTCAATCTTACCCTGAAACCTGACCGGGTCAATGTCTGTCAGCTAAAATACAAAGACGGGGTACAAGTTCAGCTGGAAATAGAGAAAGATGAGAAAAAACTCCTGATTGCCACTAAAATAGGCTCCCTTCCGCCCGGCCGTTTTCGCCAAGAATTTTTAGAACAAGCGCTCAAAGCCAACTCCCTTCCTCCCCCGCGAGCTGGCATTTTCGCTTTTGCCAAACATGAAAATGAACTGGTTTATTTTACCTACCTTCCACTCAAAGATTTAAAGGGGCAACAGATCTACGACGCCCTCGCCCCCTTTCTGGAAAAGACCCGATTTTGGCGCACCGCCCTTGCCGAGAACACCATTCCATCGATTGTTCCAGTCACCGGCCCTGCAAAACCTGCCGGCATCTTTGGCCTAACCCCTTAGAATTAACAAGATCTGACAGGATTTCAAATTTGGATCCTGCTTATCCCATTGGCTTTAGGAAAAGAGCATAGCTTTATATTTAAAACAAAAAATTGTTTAACACTAGCGTAAAAGGATTCTAGCGATGTCGCATCGAGTTCCACCCACATCTCCAGACTCTAACTCCCCTCCCTCTTCTCCTTCCCCAAAAAAACCTACTTTTTCCGCCCTTCCGAGTTCCAAAACAGCAGATTTTTTTGAAGGATTAAAAGAGTTGTCGACCCATAGAGACACGGCAGGGCTTGCCTCAAGGATAGCTACAATCTTTGAGAACCCTGATTTATATGGTGTGGATGAAGGGAGGAGATCCATCCTTCATTGGTTAACGGAAAACGAAAAAATGACAGAGAACGATATCGAAACTGTTGTTAAGTATTGTCCTTCTAACATGCTTGGGGAGCTTTTTGGTCCTGATTTAGAGAAAAAAACCCCTTTGCACATTTTGGCAGGCAACCCAAATGTTTCTGCGGGAAAAATTAAAACATTAATAACTCTATGCCCCGAAAGATCTCTAAATTCTCTCTACTGGGGGGACGTGAGAGGCGATACTCCCCTCCATCTTTTAATTCGAAACAAAAATCTGACGGAAGAGATTTTGGAAGTGTTCTTCGCAACATGCCCTGATGATTGTCTCATTTCGACATTCTCTTCCAATTTAATCAAACAAACACCCTTTGAAATTCTAACAGATCTAGAAAATGCCGAGGCCTTTAGCCTCATTCTATTAAATAATGCACCAACCTGGTTACTTCTCGAACTCTCAATCAAGGCTGAGCTCTGGGACGATGCAGAGGATTTATTTAGAGAGCAATTTGAGGTAGGAGATTGGGCAGTTTTCTTAAGGGAAATGTTCAAAAGCCCTGTGAGTACTGCCTGGGCAGTCAGTTTCATGCCTGCCTTTGTCAATGAGTGGATAGCAACACAAGACGTTCTTCCAGAGGAGACTCAAAAAAGCCTTCTTCTCCCTTTAATGTCTGCTGACAAAATAAGAAGCTCTTTGTCTGGAAGTGTCGATCGAAAACCGCTCTACGAAAAAGTGATCGTCAAGGATTCCCACTTATCTATCTATGATATGTTAATGAAGCTTAGAGAAGAACATGTCGTAGACGAAGAAATCATCAAAAAACATCTCAGCAAAATCCCATTGTACACATTAGCCCTTGCAGCGAGAGATCAAGACCTTGGGCCAATCATCTTCGATACCATGCCTGCCATGAATGAATCTCAAGCTGCAGTTACACTTCCGCAACTGAAGATCGAAGATTTCCGCCGTCTGATGGAAAAGACTGGTCGAGGCTATAAGCAAGCTTTTCTTCTCCAATATGCAACTTCAGCTCAAAAAAGAGACTTCCTCCATCACTTCAACCCCATCCCCTCTGAATCCTATAAATTAGAACCTACAAAACAATACCTCCTGTTGCTGAAAAGAGTTTTAAAACAGAAAGATAATGAAGACCTTCATATTGAAATTGATCAAATAATAAAAGATTTAACAGTGCGACTGGAAAAGGTCATGGAAGAGGCTAAACTTTTAAAAGTTGAAGCTGACCCTGAAGAACCCCCCTCAGAACTCTTGGATGCCTTAACGGGTGAAATGATGAAAGATCCTGTAGAACTTCCAGATGGGAATGTCATCGACTTTTCAAATATCTTTTCACTTAAAGAGCTTGGCAATTTTTACGAAAACCCCTTTAACCGCAAACCCATTAAATTAGAAGAGCTTAAAAAAAGAGATGATTTGCTTGTAAAAATAGAAGATTGGAATAGAAACCACCCTGAAAAATTTGCTACATAGGTCTTATGGGAGAGAAACCAAATCAATGGGCAAAAGCTGGAACTAAGGCGCACCACGGGATTGCTCTCCCCGTCAGTGCAATTCACTCGAAAAAAAGCTCTGGAATTGGAGAATTTCTAGATCTCATCCCTGTTTTGGAATGGATGCAACGGGTGGGGATGGACACTCTTCAGCTTCTTCCTTTAACCGACTCTGACGAAAACTCAAGCCCTTACTACACAATTTCTTCTACAGCCCTGAACCCCATTTTTTTGTCCTTACATGCTTTACCCTACAGAAAAATAGCTCTCCCCTCTTTCGAAAACAAAGGAAGAATAGATTATCCGAGGGTTTGGGAACAAAAATCCAAATGGCTAGCGGAGTATTTAAAAGAGGCAAGAAAATCTCTTTTAAAAGAGCCTGAATATCTCAAATTTAAGGAAGAGACTCCTTGGCTTTATAGTTACGCAGGGTTTATTGCTCTAAAGAAAAAGAATGGAAGTAAGCCTTGGTGGGAATGGACCATCGATAAGGTGAATGAAGATGAAGTTGAGGACCATCTCCTTCTACAATATTTATTGGATAAACAGTTAAAGCAAGTTTCTGAAGAAGCACAGAAAAGAGGGATTTTTCTTTTTGGTGACGGACCCATTCTCTGCATCAAAGATAGTGTCGAATATTTTGCAAATGAAGCACTCTTTTGCCCTCACACTAGTGTGGGATATCCACCCGATCCCTATTCCCAAGAAGGACAGCTCTGGGGCTTTCCCCCATACAATTGGGAAGCGCTCGAAAAGGATAATTTCCAACTATGGAAAGATCGTCTTAAATCCTACGAGCGTTATTTTTCTCTCTTCCGACTCGATCATATCATTGGATTTTTCCGGCTTTGGCTCATTCCCGAAGGGGAAAAACCTAGAAACGGTTATTATCTGCCTTCTGAAGAAGCGGGACAATTAACGCAAGGCACTGAACTCCTCAAACTGCTCTTAAATAACACGAAAATGCTTCTCTTAGGCGAAGATCTTGGCATTATCCCCACAAGGGTCAGAGAGATCATGACGGAGTTGTGCATTCCTGGCACCCGTGTTATGCGATGGGAAAAAAATTGGGATACAACCAAAAATTTCATCCCTGGCAATCAATACCCCCCTTTAAGCATGACGACCCTTTCGACCCATGATTCCGAAACCCTAGCAGAATGGTGGGACCTTAACCCAGCAGAGGCCCAAGCCTTTACCCAAACCTTCTCCCTCCCATACGAAGAAAAAGTTACCCCCTCCCTACGCTTCAAAATCCTACAAGCAAGCCATCAAACATCGAGTTATTTCCACATCAATCCCCTGCAAGAATATCTCTCTCTAGAACAGGATTGGTCCTTCACTGATCCCAAACAAGAACGGATCAACATTCCGGGCACTGTCACCCCTTTCAATTGGACCTTCCGCACCCTTCCCCCCATCGAAGAGTGGACCACCCGCCAAACTTTTTCCGACCAAGTAAAAAAGCTCACCAGCCCCTCTTGAGTAAAAGATAAAACTGGAATAAATGAATGAAGATTCATTGAAGTAGCGGCGATAAAATCCCCACTACTTCAATTTGAGGAGTTGTAATTTGTATGTTAGAAAAAATTAAGCTTTTAGTTTCCCATGTCGCATGTGCCATCTGCACATGCATCCCCATCCCCGGTATCGCAGTTACCATCAGGGCATGTGTCTTCTCCCCAAGCATCCCAAGAAACATTCCCACCGTCATAATCAGTAGATTCCCCTTCAGCGGCAAGTCTAGCTTGTCTCTCTTCTTCTTCTTTTATCTTCTCCTTTGCATATTCAAAAGCTTCCCTCTTAGTTCCTTGCGGATTATTTGCAAAAAATTCATTTTCATATTTTTCTACTTCTTCCCGTAGAGCTTGTCTAAAACCACCTTTGGATAAATTTTGTACTGCCATCCCTGTGGCAACACCTACAGGCAAGCCAAGCACAGGTAAGGCAACAAATGAAGCCGTTATAACTGTCCCCGCAGCACCCACAGCACCACCAGATATTATCCCAGCAGCAGCTCCTGCCCCATGGCTATCAGCGAGAGATCTATCGAGGTACTCCTCTTTTTCTCTGAGAACCTTTGCATCATCAACATCTTGACCAAGTTTAGTATTGGCACTTTGTAGGTCGGCAGCTTTCGCATCCATTTTGACATATTGAGTTTCGAGGGTTCCATTTGTTTGAATTAATTCACTTATTTGCTTTTCTCTAAGATCTGCTCTTTTTTCATTCTTTTCAGCATAATCAAGAGCCCCTGCCAAAAGAACTTGTAAATTTGCAAAAGCTTCTTCAGTAGAAACCTGCCCTTGTTGAATGGTCGCCAAGGCTTGTTGAGCATGGCCAATATCGAAAGTTTTAATTTGACTTAATGGGTTAGAACCCGAAGCAGCAGAAGCAGCAGACATATTTACTCCATTATTTAATAGAAAAATTTATAATACAATTTCACTCAAGATTCATTTGAGATATTTTCTCAATTGTTTTTTGCATCTTGTGCAACCATTTTTTTTGCGTATTCCCATGCCATTTTGTTTTGATTCGGATGAACCGCAAGATACTGACGTTCGTATTTTTCATATTTTTCGAGCTGTTCCCGAGGATATTCTTTTTGTCCCAAAGTTCCTACAGCTGTACCAACAGAAAATCCAATCAATGGATTTAATGTCACTGCACTTATTAGCACTCCAGTACCTGTCCCTATGACAGCCCCAAACACATGAGATGCAATCTCGTCTCTTCTTGCCTGTTCGCGCTGAGTAGCCTTTTTCTCTTCTAAAACTCTATTGTCTTCTATCTCTTTAGCTAACTTTTTTTGGGCAGCTGCTTCGGCTACTTGAGCTTTATTTGCAGAAGCGAGCTCTAGTTCAAGTTTTTCATTTTCTGTTTTTAAAGCTTTTATTTTCTTTGCATGGAGACTATCTCTTTCTTCATTCAATTGAGCATAAGTCATAAGGGGGGCAATAATACCGACAACATTTGCCATTCTTTGCTGATCTGGCAAGCTATCATCTCCAATCTCGTCTAACTTTCTTTTAACAGCAGGGTTAACTGCTGTTCCTCTGCTAGTAGGTATCGTTAAAGCTCCCATCTTGCTAGTTCTCCATTATTTTCTTTTTTGCATATTCAAAAGCTTCTCGTTTTGTTCCCATTGCATGGGCCATAAAAAACTCTTTTTCATACTTGGATAAAGTTTCAGCTAATTTATTTTGATTGATCCCCTTAGCTATTTCTGCTGCAGAGATTCCTGCGGCAAGACCAGCGGCTGCTCCTACGACTGGCAAAGCAGCAGATGAAAGGGTAACGACAGCACTAACAACTCCGCTACTAACGCCAGAGGCTACGCCGGCCAAAATCCCAGCAGCATCGCTATCTAGACCATTTACATTCGGATTGGAATTAAGAAATGCCTCCCTATCATTCTGAACCTTAACATCATCTAATTCTCTGAAATTCTTCTGATTAGAGGCTTTTATTTCTTTCGCTCTACCATTCAGTTCTCCAATATCCTGTTTTAGTCTTTTATTTGCCCCTTCAAGGGCATCTAATTCAGCTTTTTGTAACGCCGCCCGATCTTCATTAAAAACGGCATACTCAATAGCAAGGCCGAGTGCCTTTTGAGTCGTTATAAATTTCGTATGATTTGAAATTTGAGGGTCCCCAAGTAAATTGAGGGTTTTATAGACTTGTTGACTAATAGGGGGAGGAGATTCAGCGGGCCTTTTCACAGCAACGGAACTCATGAGACCTCCATTCTGAACACCCAACAATTCTTGAAATTGTATGAGAAGGGTTCAGTCGGTTAAAGAAATAAAAACAAGCAATCTTTTAAGATTCAAACAGGGGCTCTTAGTAGACTTTAGGCAAACTGTAGATTTTACAGGCTAGCTTCTTTAGCATTGCACTTTTCCCGGCCTCCCTTAATAACGAAAAGGGAAATTTAGGTCAAATTTTTCTACCTACTCTACCAGAATCTCAAGCAAAGGGAACCTTGATTGGAATAATCTCCTGCTCTCGATAAACTCCAAATTTACCATGAAGAACGAGCTTTTAGAAAGAATCCGACATGTTGGTCTTTTACGAGAGAATAGAGGGCCAGAAGAGCGGCTCATTTTAGTCGAAAAGGGTGATGAATTCGTTTGGATGCGTGATGGTAGGGAACTTTTACGTGGGAAAAGTGTGAGCGAAATGATCCAAAGGGCTAGTGGCCATTTTGCTGGATTTCCCGTTAGGCTGGTTGATTTCGGTTTCTGGTACTCCCTTCCCGAAAGGGATGAAGTCGGCCGTTATGCCCTTTTTCCTAAAGAAGGGCGAAAAATCATTCAGGAATTCGAGGCTTATGTCGAATCCTGATGAACATGAGACCATCGTCTGCTCCCATTGTTTTGGAGCGATGGTTATTTCCAGTCAGTACCCCAAGAAACAGCCCCGTTTTTGCGTATATTGCGGCGTTTCTTTAGGGAATGGCGATCGGGAGGGCGAAACTCAGGGAAGCGGTATTTCTGGAAGTGACTGGGGAGCTTCCCTTATTTCTGGACAAACTCCCGCTGAAGAACCCATTCAGTTTACCATTGGCCCCTACCAAATTCTCCGTAAAGTGGGAGAAGGTGGGATGGGAGAAGTTTTTCTCGCCTACGATCTTTCCTGCGGCAGAAGAATTGCCATCAAAAGGATCCGCAGCGACTTAAAAGAATATCGGATTCTCTATAACCGCTTCTTAAAAGAGGCGAGAATCACAAGCCAGCTTTCTCACCCTGCTATCATTCCTATTTATGACATTGTTCGAGAAGGGGACCTCATTTACTACACCATGCCTTATCTCGAAGGGCAAACCTTAAAGCAGCTACTAAGAGACATCCGAAAAAGAGAAAAGGAACGACAAAATGCCCAGGCAGGTTCAGTCCCCTCTCTCGTTAGAATTTTTATTTCTGTTTGCCAAGCGATTGCTTATGCCCATTCCAAGGGTGTTTTACACCGCGATATCAAACCTGAAAACATCTTTGTCGGTCGCTATGGAGAGACTAAGATTTTAGATTGGGGTCTTGCCGATCTCATGGAAAGTCAGGAGGAGGGCGTTTCTGTCCAGCGGAAAGAAGGAGCTCTTACAAGAATTGGAAAAGTTGTGGGAACTCTTTCTTATATGGCACCCGAAAGGGCCTTAGGAGCCTCAGCTACCATCCAAACAGAGATTTATGCCCTTGGAGTTGTCCTTTATCAAATACTCACTCTAACACTCCCTTTTAAAAGAAAAAGCCTTGCCTCTTTCAAAAGCAAAGTTGGGCAAGAACCTCTCAAAGATCCTATTGAGGTTGCTCCTTATCGAGACATCCCGAAAGTTTTAGCCACTATCGTTACTCGTTGCTTGAATCCTAACCCCAAAAAGAGATTCCAACGGGTCCAAGAACTTATTTATGAACTAGAGAGTTTTATCGAAGGGCGTTCTGAATGGTTTTTAGCTGCAACCCTCTCCCCTCAAAAAAGGGACGATTGGGAATTCCAAGAGAACGTTCTTATTGCAGATTTTACAGCAATCTCCCGTGACACAGAAGAAACACGCTGGGTTAACATGATGGTTTCAAAACACCTCACCTCAGGTAATACCCAGCTGGAAACCGATGTGACGATTGAGCAAGGGGGAGAAGGATTTGGCCTTCTTCTTTCTATTCCAGAAAAAGAAGAGAGACAACACCTCATGGATGGCTACTGCCTTTGGTTGTCAGCTGATCCCGGTACCCCAAGCCGCCTCATCCGTTCGGGCTTAGATGTATTGGAGGCACCTGATCTTATTCTACAACCTGGAAAAAGATACCATGTCGCCCTTCAAAAAGTCGATGAGTCGATCCATCTCTTCCTCGATAGAAAACGAGTTCTTTCCTACATTTCCCATCTTCCTCAAGAGGGTCCCCAAGCAGGCTTGATGTTCCGAGACAACCTCTTAGATTTCAAAGAGTTAAAAGTCTACGAAGCTGGGCAAAACGTTTTGGTCAAATGCCTCGCGGTTCCCGATGCCTTCCTTGCCCATGGGGAATATGGGAGAGCCCTTTCGGAATATCGCAGAATTGGTGCCTCCTTTCCAGGGCGTGCTGAAGGGCGGGAAGCACTATTCCGCGCAGGTGTCACACTCCTAGAGCAGGGAAAAAACTCACACGACTTTCTGGAAAGAGAGGAATCTTTTCAGCTTGCCTTTGAAGAGTTTGAAAAGTTGAAGAAAACGCCTGGAGCTCCTCTTGAATACCTAGGAAAAGCTTTGATTTATCAAGTCTTAGGTGAATATGAAGAAGAGGCCAAGTGTTACGATATTGCCTTTCGCAGAACCCCTGACCATCCCCTTCTCCCTATGTTGGAGGAGCAACTTCTCTTTAGAGCACAGGAGAGCTCAAGAAAAGACCGTTTAGCAACATATGCCTTCTCCCTCCTTCTCATTCGTCATTGCCCGGACAGAACTGTTCAAGAGGGAAGACGTCTCTTGGACCTTCTTCACCGAAATACTGAAACCCCTTGGTTTTTACAAGATCTCCCCATCCGCGATGTCATCGCTCTTGGGATGGAAATTGCCTACAACTTAGGAAAAGGGCATGTGATAGAAGAGTTTTTGAACGATAACTCCTCTGAAACAGCTAAAAAAAGGGCAGCCTTCCTTCTTCGTGACCTCGACAGAGAATTAATACTTCCAGATGAGAGAGACAAAACAACGCTCTTATGGTTAGCAGAACGATATCTTTTTTTAGAAAAACCGGAGGAGGCTCTAACCATTTTACAAAAGCTCCCCGATGACATGAGCGAAAAGAAAGGGTCTCTCGAAATCTCTGCCCTCCTTCTCCTCGATCGTTACGAAGAGGCGGGAAAAATCATCCACCACTACCTTATCGAGACTCTATCGGAAGAAAATTCTCCTCTTCTATTCCCCTACGGATGTTGGCTCTACCATGTGGAAGGGAAAGAAATTGCAAAAATCCACTTCCAAGGTCTTTTAGAATCGAACTTTCCTCTCAGCACAACCCTTGCAGCCCACTTAATCGCTGGTAAACTCGATTATCCGCGCTGGAAACCTCAAGCATTCTTCTGGGAAAAGAGAGCCCTTGCCTTTCAAATGCTCCTCTTCTCAAAAATCAATCACGATGAGGCCTCTTACGCCCATTGGAAAAAAGAGCTCGCACAAAAGGTAGATCATGACCCTCTCTAAAAAAAGCTGGCGGGATTTTGTCAAACTTTGTTCCAAAATCGAATCCCCCGAACAATTCACCCAGTTCTTTGATCTCTTTCTCACGATCGAAGAGAAAGAGACCCTAGCTGCCCGCTATCTCATTTTAAAAGCTCTCATCGAAGGGGAACTCACTCAACGAGAAATCTCTAAAACCTACAACGTCTCCATCGCCAAAATCACTCGCGGATCTAATGCCCTCAAAATCATCTCCCCCGAACTCAAAGAGCTCCTCAAAAAGAAGTTTTAAGCTCCCCCATTTAAAGCTTATGGAGAGACATCACTATTTCATCACTAAATGATGAATTTTTTGTTTATTAAGTTTTAACATCTCTCTCCCCTTTCGAATTTATTTCTATCGACAACTTTCTACCTGTTGTATATCTATCGATGAGTTCTTTGTCATGGCAAACGATGAGGAGGGTGATGTTTTGTAAGGTTGAGAGAAAGTCGAAGACGAGGGTGGCGTTTTGGGTGTCGAGGGTGGCCGTAGGTTCATCTAGGAGAAGGAGGTCGATGGGGCGTTGCAGGACCATGAGGAGGGAGAGGATTTGACGTTGACCTCCAGAGAGTTTGTAAACAGGTTTTGAGGGGTCGATGTGGAACTTGTCGATGAGAGAGGGGGTAAACGTGGGTGTTTTTAGGGTGGACAGGGATGAGGGGTATTTTCTCATGCAGGCAAATTTGAGATTGTCTTGGAAGGAGAACTGGTCAGCGATCATCTGATCAAATCGTTGATTGACCAGGGTGGGGTTCTTGATGTTGGGGAGCTCTCCTGACTGAATGGAAACTTTTCTGGCGAGGATGTTGAGGAGGATGGTTTTTCCCGTCCCATTTTTGCCGTGTAGGGCATTGAGTTTGGAGGGTTCTAGGGAAAAGGAGATATCTTTGAAAAAATAGGGGCCGTTTTTTTCGTGCTGGAAATGGAGATTTTTGATGTGCATTTTCTAGACTCCTAAGTGATCGAGAGAGATTTTTTGCTTTCGTTGGCCGATGAAAAGGATAAAGAGGACAAAGAGAGCCTGAAAGGCATTGAAGTACTTGAGGTTAAGTCCAATCCGAAGGAGAGACTGTTGGAGGAGAAAGTAAGCCAGAATGCCGAGGATAGGGACCAAGATGTTCGGTCGGTGGAGGCGGAAGAGGAGTTTTCCGGCCATGAGGGCTGTGAGGCAAAGTAAAAGAATACCAAAGTTCATCGTGAGATCGACAAAGCCATTCGATTGAGCAAAGAGAAATCCACTAATGCCTGCTAAGCCATGGCCTAGGGTCACTCCAAAAAAAACAACATAGCGGCCCGAGATGGGGTGATTCTGGAAGAAGTTAGGATTGTTTCCAAAGATAGCTAGGCTAAAGCCGAGCTCTGAGCGGAGAAAGAATTTTAGCAGGATGATGAGAGAGGCTCCAATCAGTGAGAGAAAACCCAGTTCATCCATCGGAAAAGTGAGATGGAAACTGGCAATTGAGGTGCCGAGAAAATATTGCGTTAACCCATGAAAAAGACCGTTTATCACGATGGCAGCTAGAAGAAAAGGGATATGAAGGACTTGATTGAAAAAAGTCACCACACTCCCAACAACCATCCCTCCTAGACAACCACTGATCAAGGGGAAATCGGGAAAAAGATAAGCCCCTACAGCCCCAAAAAGGTAGGCACTTTCCAGGCTAAAATCGGGAAGTTTTAGGAGGCTTAGAGTTAAATAAGCCCCTAAAATTAGAGGCAGGGCAATAAGAGCTTGCTCGATCACGGAGATAAACATGTGATCCCCTGTCTTTTTGCAGCCTCTTCGTTAATTTTTAAGGAGAAATTCCCAAGCGGAGTGACTGGGATTTCGTGCGGAGCTATTTTCTCTTTCAAGATTTGCAGGGCTTTTTTCGCCCCCTCCACTCCGAATTCCCTTTCATGGACCCCATAACCAAAGGCCGCTCCTTTGGACGGAGAGTCGAGATCACTTGCCATGAGAGGAATGCGATGTTTATCGCAAAGCTTGATCAAGGCATCCAAACCAGAAACAACCGTATTATCTTTCAAGACGATGACAGCATCAGCCTCCCCTAAAAAAGGGGTGACCTTTGCTTTAATCTCATTGGTTTGAAAAGTCTCGACAGTGCTAAGGCCGATTTCATGCTCTTTGAGGATCTTTTCAACTTCCCGCTGATCCTTTTGAAGACCTGGTTCTGCTGGGTTGTAAACCAGAAGGACCTTTTTGATGGTGGGTTTGTATTTCAGCAGAGCTGCGAGTTCTTCCCTAAAGTTGAGCATCTCCTGCACACCTGTGACATTGTTTCCGCTAATTCGGAATCCCTCGGGATCATTGACACAGGTAAAGACAATAGGGAGGGCGATTCCCTTTTTGGCAAAGACTTCGGTCGCCATTTGGGAGGCGGTTGTTCCAATAGTAAAAAGAAGGTCATAATCCCCTCTTACAATCTCTTCTAACTCCGAACGCATCAAGGTTTTGTTCCCTTGAGCGTTGTAGGTATCAATTCGATATTCGCTCGGTAATGTTTCTTTAAACCCCTTTTCGATTTGTTCTAAGCTGGGGTGTGTCACGGGTGTCAAAAGGGCAATCGACACTAAAAACAAAATGTTCATAAAAGACCTCTTAAGACTTTGGCTGGGATTTTGATCGAATCGTAGAGTTGTTTCTTAGATCGGATCGGAAAATGGTGATGGAGCACTGGAAGATCGGTACATCCGAGGATGACCCCATCAAACTCCATCTGTTCAGAAATTTTCTCAATCAAACGAGTGATCTTGTCAGAATCCTCCCTGGCAACTTCGCCCGTCAGCACATGATCAATAATTGTATCTATCTGATGTTGATCTGCTTGTGAAGGGTGACAGAAGTATATATCAGGATGGCAATAGAGATCGGCACGACAAGTGTTCTCTGTTCCTAAGATTAGGAGGCGATGATGGCCATTTCTGATCGCCTCTTGCATGACCAGATGGGGAAGAGAAAGAAAGGAAACCGAAAGATGAGACAACCTTTTTAAATAGAGATGGAGCGTGTTGCATGCTAATACCCCTATCTCTACTTCTTGTTGAGCTAAAGTGTTAATGCAATAGGACAACTCACCCAAAAGAATTTCACTGTTCTTTTCCCCTTCATTAAGGCTTAATCCTCTAGTAAAGGGGTAATTCAGGAGAAGGATTTCAGGGATCTCTTGACGCGCTTGGTAGCTCTCTCGAATCACTGTTTCGTAAAAAAGGGCGCTGGCCAAAGGGCCAGCACCTCCTATAATACCTACTTTTTTCATCCCACCCTCCTGTCAATGAGAAGTCTTTCTGAAAGAGCAACTTCTGCCTCTGTTGTATAAACGTGACAGACTGAAAAGGTTGTTGGACGATCCATCTCAAGACCGAGCTTCTCTATTTTAGCAACAGCCTCTTTGAAAATCTTCGAAAGAAGGGGGTATTTTCCCTGATTCTCAAAGAAAGGTTTAAAGGTCTTTTGCTGCTGTAAAATAAAGTCGGCCCCTAAGGCATAAAACATCTCTTGCGGATTTGCCATAACCCGTTCGAGTCGTTCTCGATAAGGCGTTAGATCGATTGTTGTCCATTTACAGTAGAAGCAGTTTTTTTCATCTTCATGTACGCTGCCTCTGCGGAAGAAAAAGGTTGGGCAATTTGTTGCCCTCTCTCGCACCTCTGGGATGGAATAGGATCCATCTGAGGCTATCCCCTCAAAGACAATTACGGGTGTCTCCCCTTTTGCAGGGTGACTTGCTTTAACAAGGGTTCCGGCAGCCCCCTCTTTGGTAAGAACCTTTACCTTAACGACAAAGGGGATGTTTTCGCGTGCTAAAGTGTCGACAAAATAGGCAACTCCAGCAAGTTTAGGAAAGGTGTACATCAAGAGCCCCTTTCGGCTTGTCTCAAGTTGTAAATTCTCATCTGCCATCAAAGCGAGCTCTTGATAGAGAGGGGCGAAAGATTTCAAACTTGCTAAAGTCCCTTTTAGATAGGACTCAAAAAGACCATTTAAGGCTCTTCGAGAAGCCCTCTCTAAACACCCTCCTTCATCTTGGAGAAAAGCCCTAAATTTATTCTCTGAATGGGGGAATTTTAACTTCAGCACCGTAGCGGCAGCTACGTAGATGTTGACCCTCTTTTTTAAATCGCTAAAATGTTTGCTTAAAAACAACGTCAAATGAAGAAATTTATTTTCTTCACTTCTTTCCGTTTTATCGCTTTTTTTAGCCCCTATCTGAGCCGCTCTTAGAGCATAAAGATGGCATTGATCATGAAAAGCCATTGGATCGAGATAGTGAAAATCTCCTATTTCAAATAGAAGATTGTGGACCTTCATCGATAGCTCTAGTAGCTGATCGACAAGTTCATTTCTATTAACACCATGAGGCAACCTAAATTTCTTAAAAATTTGCTCAGCCTCATTTCCAAATAAATATTGACAAGTGGAAACCATAAATATCCCTATAAAAATTAATTAAAATAAAAAAAGTATGAGAGAATTAATTCGCGCCGGCGTTACGCCAAAGGGAATCAATATGGTTTGAGATGTCTTGTAGGTCTGTTCCCTCCAGATTGGAGAGAAGAATGATGGTGACATCGTTTTCAAGATGACGCGTGTAACTCGCAACAAAACCTTCGATTGAACCTCTGTGAAACACACGAGAAGGTT
>JAGVKY010000116.1 GCA_020050175.1 Parachlamydiales bacterium | reverse complement strand
TAAAGAGTCATTTTGTCAACGAATTGGCACTCTTGCAAAAAGAGTGCTAGTTATGGAAACTGATTTCTTAAAAAAAGAAAATAGATTAATATTTTCTCTAAGTTTTTTAGCATGAAGATAGAAGATCTTCCCGATTACATTCCTGAGAAAAGTGGTAAAATCCTCCTTTTTATCACAACGGTATTAGGCTCTCTTTTCAGAGCTCAAGTCTCAAAAATTGTCTCTTTAGCTTCTTCTATCTTTGGGAAACCTCCCGCTATCTTAAATTCTGAGTCTGCTTGGTACAAGAATTTAGCTTTGATGCGCGATGCAGAAGATAAGACAAATGACCCAGCTTTAAAAAATAGAATACGATTCCTTTTGGCACCGTGGTTACCACCATCCGTTTTCACCCAGGCATTAACTGCGCTGACAACCGGCCCCTCCTCAACTTCCTCCACAGCCTCGCCTAAGATTTTATTTCCAGAAGTGAATTGGACTGGCGAAGCCTCTCTCTGTGTTCTCGGCGTTCTCTGCGGTTAAAAAAATCAAATATTATTACCACAGAGAACGCCGAGAACACGGAGAGGCTTCGCCTTTAGAAAAAGTAGCCGTTAAAATCCCGATTTTTGAAATTTCTGGTGTGTAATTTTACTCGTAGCCGTTGTAGAGATACGATTTTCTTTTGGTGAGGAAGGATTCCCTCTTGGCTTGATCAAGGGCAATGAGTTTCCAGGTAGGGTAGGTTTCGTTTTCGAGGATGTGGGCCGGCATGCGCGAGCCCATCACTTTATGGAACTGCTCGGTTGTGTCAGGCCAGATGGTGAGCGATTCTTTAACTTTTTCTGGGTAGAGGCTTTTGAGGAGGCCTAGGATGGCAAGACCTGTTGTTACTGGACGGTAGCTAAGGGAATCCTTAACCATGAGAAGGAGGCCATGGCATTCCACATCGGCAAGCCGTCCCTTCATCGGCTTCCAGTGGAAGGGGTAGAAAGAAATGCCAGGAAGGTTTTGCTTGTCAAGAGCCGATTTTAATTTGTCGGGATCAAGCCATGGAGCACCCACAAGTTGAAAAGGAAGGGTGGAGTGGATCCCGTTATTAACGAGAGGCAGTTCGCCTAAAAAGCCTGTGATGGGGTAAAAAAGGGGAGTTTGAGAATTAGGGACATGGGGACTTAATGGAACCCAAGGGAGTCCTGTTTCTTCAAAGGACATTTTTCTTTTCCACCCATCCATCCAAATGACTTGGAGAAGGCAATTGATGTTGTATTCCTTATTAAAGAGATGCGAAAGTTCTCCAACAGTCATTCCATGGCAATAAGGAACATCGATATAGCTGAGAAAAGAGCGCATCCCATCTCCAAGCATCGGGCCATCCACAACGATCCCATTGATGGGGTTTGGGCGGTCGAGGACGATCACCTCTTTTTTGGCTTTTGCCGCCTCCTCCATGACATAAAAGAGAGTAGAGGCAAAAGTATAGGAGCGGCACCCAATATCTTGAATGTCATAGAGTAGGATATCCACTTCATCGAGCATTTTTTGCGATGGGCGGCGTGCAGCTCCATAAAGACTGTAAATGGGAATGCCCTCCTTCGTTTTTCCATCGCAAAGATCTTTCCCTGAAGGCATCATGCCATAAAGGCCATGCTCAGGGGAAAAAAGAGCTGTGAGACGGTATCCTCCCTCTTCTTGCTTTGTATAAAGGCATTCGTAGGCAGTTTTGAGATCCGCGGTCACTGCTGTTTGGTTCATCACAATGCCAATCCTTTTGCCCTTAAGCTGCTCCTTGTAAGGTGAAGAGAAAAGTCTTTCTAAACCCACTTTGACCTTAGCTTCACACGGAATAAAGAGAATTAGGATAAAAATAAAAACAAACATGGATCCCCGATAAAAGTGATGTCCCATTCTGTCAATACGAGAGCCCAAAGAGCTACAGATTTCGCAAGCGAACTTCATAACAAAGCGAATGAGGGGATGACAAGGAGTGAAAAAAAACTTTTCCAAAAACTCCATTCTCTTGTTGTCGATCCCAAAACCAAAGCTTTTTTGACCGACCTGACCGACCAGGCCTTTCGCAGCAAAAATCCGTGGAGAGTGGCGAAAACAGTCCGTTCGATCCTCAATGAAAATTCCCCGACAAATTTTTCCTTTTTTGAACGGTTGGCATTTAAGCTTTTTTACAGATTTTCCCCTTTTTTTGCCCCTCTGTTAGTCCCCATCCTCAAAAGTTTTGTCCGAGCCCAAGCGGAGAGAGTCATCCTGCCTGGAGAAAGAGAAGCTTTAAAAATCCATTTAGAAAAAAGAAAAAAACAGGGGATCACCGTCAATCTCAACCGGCTAGGAGAAGCAATTTTAGGAGAGGATGAAGCTCAAGAGAGATTAGAGACTTATCTTAAAGATCTAAAAGAGAAGGAGATTAATTATATCTCCGTCAAGCTTACCGCTCTCTATAGCCAAGTCAATGTTCTAGATTTTGACGGGACTTTACTTGCGATCGAAAAGCCCCTAAGAGCCCTTTATCGTGCAGCTTTGGACAATGTTGATTCAGAAGGGCGTCCAAAGTTTATCAATCTCGATATGGAAG
>JAGVKY010000163.1 GCA_020050175.1 Parachlamydiales bacterium | reverse complement strand
TTTGACAATATGTCCAATTAAAGTTTTTTTATTCTCCACACCAAAATTCATCTTTCCGACAAGGATCGAAGCTTTTGCAAGGGTTTCGATTTTATCGTCCAAGAGCTTTTGTCTAAGGGAAGTCTCAAGTGTCTTGGCATCCAATTTGTCGTGTAAATCTCCCAAACCAAATTCAATCAAAAGATCTGAAAGGGGAAGATTGCGATGCTCTTCAACCCAATTTTTATTCAGATTGCACATGAGGATCAGATGACCATGATGATTTTTGATCCTTGCTTCATGGCCTATCCCGGAATCTTCGATGGCCTTATCCATGAGAAGAGTTTCTCTGAAAGGGATGGGACCTACGATTTTACCTTCGGCAATCGGTATTCTGATGGAAACAGGCATCGTTTCTTCAACCGGTAAAATACCCTCAGCCGTTTTGGCCATGTCATCAAAGATTTTTGTCAATTTTCGAATTGTCTCTCGATGCCCTTTTCTATAGGCATAAAGATTGGAAGTGATCAAATTGGCAAGGGTTGATTTTACAATAGGAAGCGACCCAAACAATCGTCTGTAAATTTTAGCAACGCCTCCCAGGTCAAAAATGGCGCTCAAACCAAGCTCTGGATAAGTATCGTCTAAGACTTCGCCTGGCATGGAGGCTACATAGATTTTCAACGCCTCTCTGAGAGCTAAAGCTCTCTCGTCTTCCGGTACCTTAAGGAGAATGTCATCAATAACGGGCTTTAATTCTCTTTTTAGGTCTCTTAGGGTGCCATCAAAGGCTTCATTCAAAGAAAACCCCTTAGGAATCAGAAGATCTTCACTTTCTAAGAGATCTTTATAAGCCTCAATTTTTGAGAGCTTCCAATTATCTTCTGCTTCTCCTGACCCCTCAAGAATAACTTCTGCTAAGGAAAGAAGATCGTTCTGAATCACTCCGCTAAGAAGAATCGCATGAAGAGCAATATTCGCTGTTGGAAGAATGGTTTCATCTGCAAACCTTTCCATTTCAGTTACTTTTGCAGCCTCTGCCACAAACCCTTTTTCTAATGCCATCTCAACCCCCCCACGAAAAAGGAGAGGGATTCCTTCTAAAACAAAAGAGATAAAGTTTTGTTCTCCCTCTGGGGCCGGCTTTTTAGGATCGAGGTGATGTTCTAGTTGAGGGATAATATCTTCGATGAGAGGAAAAGCTTGTACTAAGCTTTCCCAAGCTGTCGGTTGCTGCACAACTCCAGGCAAGGGATTTTTCTTTTCCTCCTTTAGGGATTTAAAGGCATCCAGAATCATCTTAGGATCAATGAGGCGAGCGACTGTTTCGCTTAAACCTCCGCTTATTGCTTCATTCATCCTTTCGGCTAAAAAAGTTTTGTAGGCAGCTTCTCTAAAAATATTATCTTGATCAAAAGGATCTAACTTTAAAAATATTTTTAGAGGAATTCCCCAGATTTCTTTCGAAACTTTCTCAAGCTCAAGAAGCCTATCTTCCGGCAGTGGAGTTTCATTTTCCTGTGAAGCATTAATTAAATCGATAGCCCATTGGAAGGTGGGGCGTTCAAAAGCCCTCTTTTCCATTAGCAGATTTAAACGGGCGCCATTGATATAGCTTTCTTCTCTGCTTTTAGCTTTTTTAGAATCGAGAAATGGCCTTCGGTCTTCTGCAGTATTTATGGCAAAAAGGTCAATGCCCCAAATATTTAGTGCGGCTTCTCGTCGTAAGGCATAATCTTCTATTTCAACCAGATTGTCCCGGGATAGAAGAAGATTTTTCATTCCGTCGACCATATCTTGGTGGACTTTTGCGGAAGCCTCAGCCTCTTGGATAAAGTCTAAATGATCTTTTAGAGTGATCATTGTTGCGTCAAAAAGAGTGGTAAAATGGTTTTCTGCCAGAAAACGATCTTCCCTTTCTAAAATAGGAGGGGAGCCTAAAAAAACCTTCCTCTCGGCAAAAGGAAGATCAAATAAAAGCTTACCACCGTCGGCTCTTCCCCAAACTTCTGTAGCAAAATTTCTGTCCGAGGAATCAAGAAGATCTATATTTTCTTGATCCATCAGTTTTTGTTTAAGAAGCTCGACCCTCTCTGACGGATCGACAATGAGGTCCAATTTTTCTAAAGCTTTTTCTGTTAAACGGGGGACTAAAACATCAGCAAGAGCTTGAAAAATCGATTTATGCTCAGCTTCTGGAACTGGTTGAATATCTGGAGGTGTGATGAGATGGATCAGTTTCTCAGCTTTTCTTTTTCCCTCAGGTGTCTCTAGAACTTCTCTAAACTCAATTTCAAGCATATGCCGCATTTCATCAAGATTGTAAAATTGATGTAACTCAGCGAGACTTAATTCAAACGTTTGCTTTTCCTCTTGTTTCCCGGGAGGGACATAGGCTGCAGCTTGACCCTGCTGTTCCGCTTGTGGTTGTCCTTGCCAAAGATAACGAATGGCCCCCATCAAACCGCGAGCAGCACGACCAGTCACATTTGCTGCCGCTCTACCAGCCCTAACCATCTCATCCTCATAAGGATCGTCTTGAGCAATGGGATGAAATCGATTGTAAAGTTCAGGGTGCTTTTTCTTATCTAGTGTTATTTTTCCACCAGGAGTCAGAGGACAAAGAGCTGCAAAATGGATAGATTCAACTCTTCCACCTTTATCTTCGGGAAGTGTGAGTAAATAGGCTAAAAGAATAGGAAGATGTCCTATGCGAGCCTCTTCTTGAACGCCCTGCTCAGCATAAATCTCTTTCGCTACTTCAGAGAGTTTTTCAAAATACTTTTGGAGTTCTTTGATCTCTTTGGAGTCCTTTAGCAGCTGGCTTAAATAACGAGTAAAGGCTTTTTTGAAGGCTTCATTTTCATCAACATTGGTCTTTTGTCCATCCACGCCCTTCATTTCGTGAGGTGCAAACTTGATCTGTTTAACCCTTGTTTTGAGATCGGGACTTAAATAGCGAGAAGGGTCATAGAAAAATTTTATTCGAGTCCAGAGTTTTTGAATTTTTGAAATCAGTGAAGCAAAAAAAGAATAAACCCCCCCCGGAGGTGGGGCTTTTGCTTGCCCCTCTTGCAAAGGAGCAACATAAGGACGAATAGGGGGTTGTGGTGCTTGAGCTGCCATTCCTTCTCTTTTTCCCCCTTACAATAGAGGATCTACGTTAACGAAAAATTAATTTATGCTAACGATGTCCGTGACCGCCGTGATGACCCCCATGGCCACCGCGTCCTCCATGCCCACCATGATGACCTCCATGGCCTCCATGATGACCGTTATGACCGTGATGGTGAAAATGGTGATGGATATGCCGACCGCCTCGGTTTCCACCCCTCCAACCATTTCCCCAGCCGCCGCCCCAGTAGCCGCCATAATATCCATTATTGTAAGGATAATAGTAGTAAGTACTTCCACTATCGTAGGGAAGATAATATGTCTCGTTAGGAGAAGCGTAATAGTATGTTTGGTCTGCCGGAGTATCGTAGTAATAATAAGTCGTATTAGGGGAATAAGATTGTCCAGTTAGAAGTAAGGTAACTCCTAAAAAAACAGGGAAAATTCCAACCAAAAAACTTTTCATATTTCACCTCAAAAAACCCCTCCGGAATAATTCCGGAGGGACAATTTATTAACGACGACCACCATGGCCACCACCATGACCACCGCCATGGAAACCACCACCATGACCACCCCAGCCGCCGCCATGACCACCCCAGCCACCGCCATGACCACCATGCCAGCCGCGATCCCAACCATGGCCTCCCCAGCCGCCACCATATCCACCGTAAAATCCTGGATACCAGCCATAACCATAAGGAGCTGAATAGTAATAGTTATCGCTTCCGCTATCTGGGTAATAATAAGATCCATCTGAGTAAGAAGATCCATCCGAGTAATATGTATCAGGGTAATAGCCTGAACTTACCCCTACACCATAATCAGCATGTGCTGACGAAAAAGTTAGAAGCGCGGCCATAATGGCAAGACTTCCTATA
>JAGVKY010000167.1 GCA_020050175.1 Parachlamydiales bacterium | reverse complement strand
GTCTTGAAAATCGGCTTTCCAGTTTCTCTCAGGTGTGGTGACAATCTCATTGACAGCTTCTTTGAAATGGCGCCAGAAAAAGATTTTTGCCCCTTCCAAACCACTATCTAAAAAAATTGCCCCTAAAAGGGCTTCAAAAAAATTAGCAAATAAACTTTCTCCTGAGGAGGCAAGATTCATTTTTTCACCCCGCCCAAGAAGAAGGTCATCTTCTAATTGGAGAGATTTTAAGAATTTTGCACACATCTCAGTCTCTACGATCCGTGAACGAAGGAAGGAGAGAACCCCCTCTTTTTTATCTCCCCTTTTATCAAAGAGAAACTCTGTGATGAGAAGATTTAAAACAGCATCACCCAAAAATTCGAGCTTTTCATTATCTTCCCCCCCTCTTTCTCGATGTTCATTCAAATAAGAAGTATGAGTTATAGCAGTCTCGAGGTGTTTCTTCTCTTTGAAGTGGTATCCAATTCTCTCTTCGATCTTCTCTAACATTTACAGTCCACTGAATCGCTCTTTTGTATATGATAGTTGGCCAATTGAGGAAAACCTATCACTTATGCCGCTAGTCCTTCTTCCAGAGATGCGTCGCCATTTCCATGAAACAGGTTCGCTTGAGGTCGAAGCTCTCTTCCCTCAAAAAATCTTGGATGAGATCCGTGCTTCAGTCAAGGTTCTATTCCCAATTTCAAAAATCTCTTTTACTGATAGATATCTGAAAGGTCGAGATCTATTCAGAACTCAAGAGCCTTTCCGCCGCCTCGAGATGAGGAAAGAAACAGTGCAATTTATTTTGGAATTGTCCCAAGTTAACTACCTCCATTTGGCATGCGATCAACTTTTTGATTGGACCTCTTCTCACGGAGATTCCTCTTCCATCCTTCCCAAAAATGCCTCTTTTTCGGAGTTAATGAGCATCACGCCGCTTGTGTTGGGGATGTTGATTGCGCTGGAAGGACAAGGTGATGATAAACCCTCTGTGTTTCCAAAAGAACCGGGGAATGTCACCTTCTTTTCGCCCGAAATTCCGATCGACTGGGAAAAAGACTCTCTAAAAGGACGCAGTTTTCTATTTGTCGCTTATGCCCCGAGAGGGGCGATCGTCCGCTTTAATCCACAAGACCCCAACACAAATCTTCTCAAGCGGATGGATTACCAAGATGGCTCCCCCATCCATAACCGGACCCATCCCCTCTTCCGACTGTAAATTCTATAACGCTTAATCTAAGAGCTTTAAGATGAATAGTAATATTAATAATTAAAATTTGATATTACTCGAGGTAGTTTACAGTGGTATTAAATAATGGCAGCTCCCCTAAGGCGGTTCATACCTACAGCTTTTTCTACAACCAGCGAGGCTATCGTCTCTTTGTCTGCCAAAACCGCAGATGCGCGGTTTGTAACACTCCCCCTCCCTAAGCCCCCACAAGAAGCGAGAGAAGGTCCTAGGCCCCTTAAAGGGGCCGTGACTGAAGGAGCTGTTCTTCACGAAGGGCGAAACCTTAAGGGCATTCAGTTTTTTACTGACAATTCTAGAGTTTACGTTGCCCCTTCCATTTATCCCGAGACACACCCTTTTTACCTCCCTAAAGGAGTCGCAAAAAAGCACGGCATAGAAGGGGCTTTTAGAAGAGAAAGCAGCCTAAAAGGACTGATAGCTCCTAAAGGAGCCCCAAAACACCCAACTTTTGGGAAAAAAGCTCACATCACACTGGATGGGAAAAAGAAAGAGGTTGAGGTCATAGGTTTTGATTACCAAGAAAGACCCATTGTGAGCGTCGTAGGGGATCCCAAGCAGACACCAAGAATTATCACTAACCGCAAAGAACAAAAAGCTCTTATTCCATCCAAAGAAGAATATTCCCTCTGTGCTGAAACCCTCGTAGAAGGAAAGATATACAAACCCAATTCTCATTTCCGGCATTTAATGCACCACGCTCTGACAACGCCTATCGTGGGGAACAAGTCGGCCATGAGCTATATCGACTGGCTCAATCACCATGGTTCTGAGTGCTTTGTCCTTGGCGGTGCGGTTAGGGACATTTGCCATAGCTTGGTAAACGTCGCCCATTTAACGGACGAGGATGCTGTTCGAATCGTCAATGATATCGATGTTTCAGCAGTAGCTGCAGTCCCTACCGCAAGGAAAATGTTCCACGAAATCCATGGAGACAATCCTGATTTACACGTCGATGGCGCACCTCAATTTGGATGTTTACATGCCAAATTAGGCGATGGAGCGGGATTCGACTTCAATGCCATGATGCTTGGAAATAGCACGTATGATCCACGCACTCACCATCCTGATATTCCCGATGAGGGACCTATTGTTCCTGCCAAATTCGGAGGTCTTCCAGAAAGATGCGCGGAAGCCTTGGATTTTTGCTGTAATTCTCTGATGTATGACCCAGTAAATGAAGTGATTATCGATCCTACAGGTTATGGACTCGAAGATGCCGTCAATGGATTTTTAAGATTGACAGGTGGAACAAAACTTCTTGAGTCTCCCGAAGAGACTCTTGTCAGCAAACAATCCGACATGATCCAAAGATTTTGGAAATTCCGCCTCCGAGGGATGAAAAGCAATGCTTATACAACCCTTATTTTTCAAGAAAGTGCGCGTGAACGATGGTCGAAAGTTGAAAAAATCATCTTTTATAACGACATCAAACGGATGCTTCCTATTGGGAAATTGAAAGGAACGGAAACGGAAAAAAAAGAGCAACTTTTTCAAATGCTTGATCAGTTGAAAGAGAAAATGAGTGAAGATGATCGCGTGACAGAGACTCCATTTGAACTCTTTGAACAGTTTATCGCACCTGATACTAGTCAGATTGTTGACTATATTCTTAATTACAAAAAGCCGATGTAAGGAAGTTATGACCATTCCCATGATCGAAGTCTATTTATCAAAAAGCGGGGATTGGAAGGCTGTTTCTGAGCCCATCAACAACACAGATAAACTCGAATGGTTTGAGAGTCTCGAGGGGTGGAAAAAAACAGAGGCCCCTATTGCCCTCGATGGAGAGACAAGAAAATGTGAAATTTACCTTTCTTCTCCTAAGCATGGCTGGGTACCTTGGCATACCTTTACCCCTCCGATTGTTTGAAGAAGGTGAGTTATAGCTTCTTCTGAAGAGCTTCAATAGGGACGAAACCGTGTTTGCCCCCTTTTGCTACAAAAACAACGGCCTCAACAGTCACATGGTCATCGATCTTTACTTTGGCTACCCGTCCTTTCCAACCAGCAAGATCCAGGTTCTCTGCCCGAGGCATTCGATCAAAAACCTGCCAGTATTTCTGACTCCTAGAGAGAAAAACGGGAACGACGCGGCTAGAAGCAACTGAAGAAAATTCTCTCAGACCTTGAACCCCTAAAATACTCAACATCAAATCCTCCTGTACGAGCAATAAGTCTAATATCAATCAAATTTTTAGTAAAACTAATTGAAGGAATTAGGATTTCTCGATCTCTACTCTGTGTTAAAATAATCGTATGTTTTTGGATACGGGCAGCCGCTCAGCACAAGAAAATATGGCCATCGATGCCGAGCTATTGGCAAAAGTGGGTCAACTTGAGGGACCTCTCCTCCATTTATATGAGTGGGAAAATCTTTCTGTGACGTTTGGCCATTTTGCCGACCCAGGAAAACTGCTTAATCTCGGCAATTGTCACGGTTTGGATTTAGGCAGAAGACCGACGGGTGGAGGGGTTATTTTTCACACCCATGACCTTGCTTTTTCCTTTTTGGTACCAAAAGATCACTATTTATTTGGTTCCACTCCTTTGGAAAGCTATCGAAGAATTAACTCTCTCATCATTGAGGCCATTTCTCCTCTGTTGCCAAAAGGAAGCACCCCGCTTTCTCTCTTGCCTGAAGAGCCTTGCTCTCCTGTCGTCCATTATTGCATGGCGAGACCGACAAAGTATGATCTTCTGCAGGGAAATAAAAAGGTGGGAGGAGCGGCGCAAAGAAGGACCAAAGAGGGGCTTTTGCACCAAGGCTCCTTATTTCTTCACCTGCCTCCCCTTGACTTCCTCTCCCCTCTTGTCCCCGAAAATATTCTGACTTCCATTGCTAAGGAGAGCACCCCTCTCTTCTCATCTGACCTTTCTCTTAAAGAATTAAGAGCTTCTGTAGTTGCTAAAATAAAGTCCTTTCTCGAAAATGAAGAAACCAAAAAAAAAGTAGGCGTTAATGGACAAGCAAACTCTACCTGAACTCCCCTATGACTTCGCAGCCTTAGAACCTGTGATTAGTGCTGAAATAATGGAGCTTCATTACAAGAAGCACCATCAAGCTTATGTCAACAATCTCAACATAGCCTTGGAACAACTAGCTGAAGCTGAAGCCAAAAACGACGTCCCTAAGATGATTGCTCTGCAATCAGCGATCCGCTTCAACGGCGGGGGACATATCAACCACTCTATTTTTTGGAAAAATCTTGCCCCTAAAGCAAAAGGGGGAGGCGAGCCGCCCAGAGGAGCCCTCCTAGTAGAACTCAATAAAAAATATGGCTCACTTGAGAATTTTATTTCTGAAATGAGTGCAAAAACTATCGCTATTCAGGGTTCAGGATGGGGATGGCTAGGCATTCATCCTCAAAAAAAATGCATCAAAATTGTGACCTGTAACAACCAAGACCCCCTCGTGATGGAAGGACTTGTCCCTCTTCTCGGAATTGATGTCTGGGAACATGCTTATTACCTGCAGTACAAAAACGTTCGAGCAGATTATGTAAAAGCGATCTGGGGCATCGTCAACTGGAAAGACGTAGAAAATCGCTACAATAAAGTAATAGGAGGCTAAAGGGCACAATGGCTCTTTTTCGACAAAAACCGAAAATCAAAATCCAAACCACCAAAAAAGATGGTTTTTCAGGTTGGGTCAAATGCACCCAGTGTGGGGAGCTGATCCACGAAAATGAGCTGAAGGGCAATCTAAGTTGCTGCCCTAAGTGTGATTACCACTACCGTCTCACAGCCAAAGAGAGGGCAGACTTACTGCTTGATGAAGGGAGTTTTATCGAGCATTTTGGTCACCTCTCTTCTGGCGACCCCTTAGGCTTTGTGGACACAACGCCTTATATAGAACGATTGGAAAGTGCCAAAGAGGCGGCCAAAAGCGAAGAGGCTGTCCTCACCGGACTCGGAACGATAGAAACAATGCCGGTCGCTATGGCTATTCTTGATTTTAATTTCATGGCAGGTTCGATGGGATCTGTTGTGGGAGAAAAAATCACTCTCCTTATCGAAAAAGCGATCGAAGATAGCCTACCGTTGATTATCATTTCGACATCGGGCGGCGCTAGGATGCAAGAATCGACTTTATCACTGATGCAAATGGCCAAAACTGCAGCTGCCTTAGGCAAATTGCAGGAGGCCTCACTTCCTTACATTTCGGTTTTTACAAATCCCACAACAGGAGGGGTAACCGCATCGTTTGCTTCTCTTGGCGATGTGATTTTAGCTGAGCCTAACGCTTTGATCTGCTTTGCAGGTCCAAGAGTGATTGAACAAACAATTGGCCGAAAGCTCCCGCCAGGGGCACAAAAATCAGAATTTTTACTTAAGCATGGAATGATTGACGCCATTGTCACCCGCTCTGAAATGAAAAGTAAAATCGCAACAATCCTAAATTTATTAATCGGAGGAAAACATGGATGATATTGATGAGATTTTGATCCCAACTGTCGCCCATGATGAGGCAGCACTTCCTGTTTACTCTTCTTCAGAAGCTTCGGGAGCCGATTTAAAGGCCCATATTTCCGAGCCTATTACCATTGCTCCCGGAAAAACAGCTTTAATCCCAACTGGAATAAAGGTCGCGATCCCTTTTGGGTACGAAATCCAGGTCCGTCCGCGGAGCGGCCTTGCTCTAAAGCATGGTGTGACTGTACTTAATACCCCAGGAACCATTGATGCTGATTATCGGGGAGAGATTGGAGTGATCTTAATCAACCATGGAAAAGACAATTTTATTGTCACACCTGGTATGAGAATTGCCCAGGCTGTTGTGGCAAAGGTCTCTTTTGGTAAGTTTGTCCAATTCGAAGAATTGGCAACGACGGCAAGAGGAACTGGCGGCTATGGTTCCACAGGGATGGTTAAGTGATTCAATTTAGCAAGTATTTTCAACCCTCTCTTATCATGCTTTGTGATGAAACCTTGCGTGATCATGTGGTTGAAAAACTTGTGGGATTAGCTCATGAGGCAGGTAAGATTACCGATAAGGTTGATTTTTACGATGCCGTGATGAGCCGTGAAAAGATTGTGACAACAGGAATCGGGATGGGTGTCGCCATCCCTCATGCCAAACTTCCTGATTGCGACGATTTTTTTATTGCTGTTGCCATCTTGCCTAAAGGGGTCCATTGGAACTCTTTGGATGGAGCCCCTGTGAGATTAGTTTTTCTCATTGGAGGACCTGATGATAAACAGACTGAATACTTAAAATTGCTCTCCTCGTTGACGCGAGCTTTAAAAGGAGAGGCGATGAGACGGCAGTTGCTCCAGGCACAATCGCCTGAAGAGGTCTGTCACTTGTTAAGCAATGCGACGGCAAAGTAAGCTTGCATTTTCTTACGTGGGGAAGAGATGGATCTTAAGTTAGGCGATGTTTCGAAGCTATTAAATGTCTCTAAGAGCACTTTGAGACGGTGGTTGGCAGAAGGTAAAATCCCTGCCTACCGTTTGGGTAACCAGTACCGTTTCAGTCCAATGGAAATTGAGGCGTGGGTTTTGAACCAAAAGATCGGTCAATCGCCCCAAGAAGAGGCAACTGAAAAGTACCTCATCGATATGGATGACGACGAAGAGGAAACTCTATCCCCAGGGCTCAACCAATTCAGTCTCTACCGTGCTTTAAATAAAGGGGTCGTGCTCACTGCGCCTGGCGGCGCCTCAAAAGAAGAGGTGATCCGTGAAGCCATGAAAGAGATGGGTCCCCACCTCAAATTAGATCCAGAAGTAACAGCTGAACTTCTCTTAGCCCGCGAACAACTCATGCCAACAGCTCTTGACCGCGGAATCGCTGTCCCTCATACACGCGAAATCCGCCTAGAGGACAACATCGACATCGTTAACGTCCTATTTTTGGAAGAGCCCATTGAATATGGCGCCCTGGATGGCCAACTCACCCACACCCTCTTCTTTCTCTTTGCCTCGGATGATAAGCGCCACCTTCATCTCTTAGCCAAGATCGCCCACCTAGCCAACCAACCCGAAACTCTCGCTCTCCTTTTGGCGCAACCGAACAAACTCCGCCTCCTCCGTTCGGTCCGCACCTTCGAATCGACACTTCAACAAAAGGTTTAGAGGTTAAAAGCGACCTTCGTAAGCGTTAAAATCAGAGACTGAAGACTTAATGATATCTAGCGATGTGTTTAAGTCCCCTTTAACCTTAGGGTTTGCGATATCACTGTCTCTGACCTCTTTTATCAGTGTCTCAACTAGTGATCTGTATCTTGGGGGTCTTTGAGTAACGGTAATTAAACGATCGAAGAGTGAAGCAGTTCCTATCTGATTAGTTTTGCGATCAGGAAGAAGTTTCTGCTTTACAGCCTCAGAAAGGGGATATTTGCCCAAAGCAGATTGAGCAAAATTATTTAATTTGCTCATCCTGGCATCAAATTCAACCATCTCCTTGAAAAGAGGGCTTTGAAAGGCTAGGGCAATGTTTTCAAGAGCTTGAGCCGGTGGATAACCCTCAGAAGGAATAGGTTCTGGGGTGAGCAGTTTGAAAAACCCTTCATGCAGCTCTATCATCCTTTGGTAACCCTCTAAAAGGGTTTCTAAAAGAGCTTTATCTTCTTCCTTTACCTCATTTCGCAGAGAGGAAAGCATTTGATAGCCGCCATATAAAGTTTCTAGATGCACTTTTTCTGTATTAATGGCTTCATTAATGGCAGAAACAGCGGAATAATTTTTTGGCTTCGGAAACTTCCCTTCAGCAATTTGATCATCGCTAATAGCTTGCACTGTTGCTAGAGGCCGCATCTCAGCTGGTATATCTAGTAAGGTATCAAAGAGCGAATAAGCACCTTCTCCAAACAGACCTTTAAAACTCCCATACCGGCCAGCCTCTGCTCTTAGTTTCTCAGCTTCAGCTGGATCTTGTGATTCAATCCCAAAGACATTCCGAATCTTACCTTGTTTCGTAGCCTCCTCAACGAGCTTGTCTCCTAGCTTGATAAACTCCTGGACCTTTGGAATAGCTGCTTTATAACGATCAAAGACCCCTTGAAGGTGAGGGGAAGGTTTAACCTCTACATTCTGTGATTTTTTTTCTATTCCACTTAAGAAAATTTCATCGAGTTTTATGTACCTCAGATTCCAATTTTTCCTCAGCTCTTCTGCCTTAGGCCCTGATAACTCGTCTAAAATGGCCTTGGTCTCATACAAGATGCCTTTCGCTCTTTCTATTTTTGCTTCATCTCGTATGGGGACTAATTGATTCTCAGGGGGCCTTAACAACTCATCAACACCTAAAAGTAAAGACGTAGCCACAGTCAAAGCATATTTTCTTTCCCATTCTTGTTGCACTTTTTTTGCAACATTAGGGTCTTTAGAGACTCGACGTATTTCGTTTAAGGCAATTCTTGCCATTTGAAGAACTAAAAGAGCTTCAACTTTTTCACTCTTTTTTAAATGCTTATTAGCAGCTCCATAAAGCTTTTCTGGCAATGCCAATAATTTCCTTAGATAGGTAGGATCTGCTGAAAATTTGCGGTTTTTACTAAAGTCTTTCCTCTGTAGCCTCTCTACATCCTTCCTAACTGTCTCCATTTTTTTATCAACAATGTTTTTAGCTTCTACTCTAATCTTTTCTGGATCATCACCTGGATGGGCTTGTAGATGCTCAGCAACTATTTTATCTATATCCACCTGGTAATGAGAATTGTAGTGAACAGCCATAGCCTTATTGATGGCGTCTTGAATTTTTCCTTCGGCTTCAAGTAGTGTCCGTTGGTTGGAAGCGGCTAATCCAAGAGCTGTAGCAGATTCTTCGGAAGCAATCCCAGGAGCAAATTTCTTTAAAAGTTCTGTTACATGACGGGGTGTGAGAAGAAACCGATCAATCACTGAACGCTGGTCAAGATTTTCTACTGCAGTAACAGGAATTTCTGGATTTGTACTACGGAGGACTAGCTTTTCGTCTCCCAGCAAGTCTGGACCCCCTGCAGCACGGCCCGCAAACGACGTGAGGGCTTCAAGGTCAAGGCCGTCCGCTAAATCTTCTTCAGGTCCGGGTGGTGTAACGCCATCTTGAAGAAGTTGTTGAGATCCCGAAGAGGCAAGAGCTGGGGCTTCATAATCTTCCATGCCTACTTCGACGGCAGGCTTCTCAAAGGCTTTAATGATGCCAGCTCGACCTTCTATGATTTTTTGTGTTAGTTCGGTGTAACTTGGTGACCAAAGAATATTTGTGAGGTCATTTGCCAAAGAATTATCGTTTAGTAATTTATTGACTACAAGAAAAATTTCACTTCTATTTACTATCAGTACCTTTCCAAAATATAAAGCTTCTAATTCTGCTTTTAATCCTTCTTTTATCCTAAGGGAGATCTTGGCATTATTTATTCTATCAATAGCTTTCTCAACAATATTTTGAAGATTACTAGGCATTAGGCTGGGATTTTGTAAATCATGCTCATGCTCACCAAAGAGATGAAGTCGAAGTTGTCTTGCAAGCATTTGCGGATTAATTCTATTAGGGGAAGTACTAATTTCTTTTACCAACTCATAAAATTGTTGTGCTCGATTTGGATCTCGTCGGCGTAGTTCAACAACCAGCGAATTCCAATCCCCTCTTCCAATTGCTTCAATGACTACAGAGTTAACATTGTGGAGAAGCTCTTGCTCCCCAATAGCTTTTAGTCTTTCCGTTCCAAACACCAAATCAGGTTTTGCCCTAAACGGAGTGCTTATAAAATTCCAAAAAGAGGCTAAATGATCCCAAAAACGAGGGGTCAAACTTTTTTCAGCCGCTCCATCTGCTGTTACAGTTCCATCAGCTAGGCTGGCAAGAGAATGTATATCGGGTTCTTCTCCTAAAAGAATGGAAGCTCCAGGCTTCGGTGCTTCTACGGGTTCTGCTGCTATGCCAGAAGTTACAACGGTATCAAGTTCTTCCGTCATTCGCCCATTTACTGGATAGGCATCGCCTGTACCTAGTGTAGAGGAGGAGTCTGAACTAGCTGTAAGTTGAGAATCTTGCGAAGAAGTTCGAGATTCAACTGGGGTTGGAGGTTGTGACACTTTTGAATAGTCGACTGGAGGAAAGCGCCTAGCTAATTTCCGGTGGGCTGACATGACTTTTTCTCCGTCGTGCTCAAGAGTTGATGCTTGAGCTCCTCCCAAGTTATTTTTAAGTTTAGCTACATAGGTCTGATAAAAGTACCCTTGATCTGGATCGCCAATATCTTTGAGATCGCCAAAATTACCACCAGATTGCTTATACCTATGTTCCAAATCAGGAACTAACGGCTCTCTTGCTAAATTGTGCAAACCACTTGCCGCCATGTGGATACACTCCAGGGCAACCTCGGATGTAAATCCTCTTCCTGCATCACCGATCGTCCCCTGTTTAACAAGTTGATGAGCAAGGCTAAGATCGATACTCTTTGGATAACTTTTCCATAATCTTGAAAGCAAATCTTTAGCGCCGTCTACATCCATCAGAGCTAAAGTGGTCAACACTTGGATATCAACGAGGGAAGGTTCAGGGGCTGCAAATCTCCAAGGAGATTTGTAATACATGTACTCCAGCTTCTTCACCATTTCCACTCCTGCCTCTATAGAGCCATGGAGTGCGAGATCATGCAACCGAGGGATATTCTTTTTTATGCAAAAATCAACAGTGAATTTTCTTAATTCAGCAACATTTTTCCCGACTTCTTCCATTTGAGCAGTTAGACTGTTCCTTAGTTTGACTAATTCTTCTCTGTCACTATCCAGCCCAATCTGGTCATTAACCGCATCAAGCTGACGGTTAAGTTTGTGATAAATTCTTTTTTCAGCTCCATACCTTTGGACTAAAAGCTCAGCAATAGCTCCATTGGCCTCTGGCGCGCCAAGTTTTCTTGCCTTTTCTAGAGCATTCAAAGCATTTCTGAAAGAGGCCTTCATCCCAACTTGTACAGCCTTACCCTCTATGACTAGATCGCGTTTAGGCAGTTTGGAAACTGGATCCAAATCTTTGTCTTCTAAAGGTAATTTGGTGATGGGATTGATCCACCGATCGCGACCCCAATCGGCATAACGGGTATAGTACCGAGCGAAGGAGACTGCAGCCGCTCCAGAGCCTAAATCTGTTCCATACTTAGCCCAGATCATGCTTCGTTTTTCTAATGCTTCAAACTTATGGAATGCCTCTTTCAGATATGTGGGAAGAGATTCAAACCCATGTTGCTCATTCTCTATCGTGTCGCTAACTAATTCTCTAGATGCTTCCAGAACACTGCCGCCATTTCTTTCTAAATAATATTCAAATTCCACTTGTTTTTTGGCGAATCTGACCATTTCAATTTCCAAGACCCGTTTTTGCACCGCCGCTTGATCGGTAACAACCTTTGAAAATTGGCCTGCTTCATGGATATCTCTTATGTGGGGAATATAGATTGTCTCAAGGGACAAATAGTCCGTCAGCATTCCATCACCAATTAAGCGATAGGCTCCTAGAGCAGTTTCAAGGCTTTCTTCGGCTATTTCATAGTTGCCGCTTAATGCAATTAAAAATCGCACTCCTTCCTCATCATGAGATAAATCAGTTTCTCGCAATATCTCGAAAAATAGACCAATATCCCCTTCTTGGAGACTTCGATCGTCTTCGGTGATTCTCGCTAACAACTTTTCAAATGCCTCTTGAACATTTTCGTATTTACTCGGCAATCGAGCTTTCAAATCAGCAGAGACAGCTTCGTCGACTCTTCTCTCATGTAAAATTCTGAGGATTTTGAAAATTAAATTGTTTGTTTTGGAATTATTATTTCGTTCTAAAGTATTTAGAAGGCTAATAACGAGCTTTTCTCTGTGGCTAAGAGGAGTTCCGGTTGCTTGATTGACCACGGCTTGCTCTAGAACTTTTTTTACAGGGAAAAGGATGTAGTTGGCATCATCCCAAACCTTTTCGTTTAATCTTATTCTCTCTTTTGTCTCTTTTTTGGTGAGTTCTGATTTTCCAATTCCAGCCTTTTTGATAGCGCTTTCATCAGCTTTCGAAAGACCTCGACTCAACTGATTAGAGATAAAAATTTCCAATCTTGTTTTAACTGAAGAAAGTTTAGTGATTAGCATCACTTTTTCAGATTGTGTTAACGGTTGGTCGGCATTTTCTAACCAGCGATCTAAATCTTTTGCAAAAAGATCGGCAAATGTATCTTCTGCAATCTTTCTGGTTTCACCGACAAGGGTGCCTCGCCATTGCTGCCATGCATTGAGAAATTGCCCAAATGTTTGAATTTGACCTTTCATTAAATGTTCATTTAAAGTGGCAAACTGAGCGTCATGTTCGGGAATATATGTGTAGTGTTGCTGGATAATTCGAATGGGATAAATATCTTGCCAACTTTTATCAACTCGTTGAGGAAGATTCGTGACAACAGCTTTTTCGGAACCTAGCTTCGCTTTTAATTTTTCAATTGTATCCCCTTGGTAGGCACGAATGATTTCTTCCCCTTCCATCTTAGGAGGAGTTTTAAAACTTTGTTTGAGTGCGTTAATAGCAATGGTGACAACTTTTTGTTCTGTGTCATTGAGTTTTTCTATTGCTGCCCTCTCCCCCCCATTTTTATCGGCATAAGTGAGCCAGCGAAGATAGATATCATTAATCTCATCGGGAACTTTAGGCCCCCCCATTCCACCAGTTGAACTAGCCATTGGAATATTCCTCAACAATTACAATCTAATTGCAACTCTAATTGTTTAATTTCTGATCAAGAAATTAATTAGTTATTTGTAAGAGAGGAAAGTGGAAGATCTAAAGGAGGAAATTGACCCCATCCTTTGAGGTCGAAATGCCACCATTCGGTGGGAAGAGGCTCAAAGCCAGCCTCTTGCATGATACGCAAAAGAAGTTCGCGCCGTTTGAGGATTAAAGGGGGAAAATCGGTAAAGGCATAGCTTGCCTTTTCTGAGAAGGAATCGAAGGGTGTTGGCATTTCCACCTGATTTCCCTTTAAATCGGTCAGGGTGAGGTCAATAGCTGTGCCCCGCGTGTGCCTGCCCCCCATCTTCTTGGGGTTAGACACAAAACGCTCGTCTTGAATCCTATCCCACATCTTCTGCTGCACCGAGATAGGGCGATAGCCATCGAGCAGAAGGAAGCCATACCCCTCCCTCAAAACCAAAGCATGAGCCTTTTCCAGGGCTTCTACCGCTTCAACAACAAGAGCCATCAAAGGAGCGTCGTACATCGCCTCTCCCATGAAGTTCCTATCCGTTGCATAGACGACATCGATCGTCAGTAAAGGTGGCTTCGGCTTAATCACAACAAGATTCACAGCCCCGATCGTCTCAAAAAGGCGAAAAACAAAAAAGGACCTAATGGTTACCAACCAATAGGTCCTTTTTTTTACCGCTTTCTTTTGTCGTTAGCTGCTTGTTGGTTGCTGCGTGATCGCTTTTTTGGGCTTTTTGCTTTTTCCTGTTGGAATCAGCGGGAAAACCTCTTCGTCTAGGATTCGGAGGTTGTCTCCTTCCACAGTGACGAGACAACGGCGACCTTCATTTGGATTGAGGAGAAGTTTTTCTGCGAGCGGATCCTCTAGGTACTCTTCGACTGTACGACGGACAGGTCTTGCTCCCATCTCTGGTTGGTACCCTTTGTCGACGAGGAAGTTGAGGGCCTTTTCATCCAACTCGATCGTGACCTGGCGGGTTTTAAGCCGCTTGTGGAGCTTCTCGATTTCGAGGCGGATGACTTGTTTGAGATGCTCTTTTGTCAATGGGTGGAAGATAACTTGACCATTGAGGCGGTTTAAGAACTCTGGCTTAAACTTCTTCTTCACCTCACGCTCAATCTTATCCTTGATCGCATCGTATTCAAGAGTCTCCTCTTTGGCGCCAAAGCCCATCTCTGTCGTGCGACGGATCAGGTCAGCTCCCGCATTGGAGGTCATGATAATGATGGTGTTTCTAAAGTCAATTTTTCGACCAAAAGAGTCTGTTAAACGTCCCTCTTCCAAGATTTGAAGGAGGATATCCATCACATCGGGGTGGGCTTTTTCAATCTCGTCGAAAAGGACAACAGAGTAAGGACGTTGACGGACCTGCTCTGTCAGCTGTCCCCCTTCTTCATGGCCGACGTAGCCTGGAGGAGAACCTGTCATCCGGCTGACAGCAAATTTCTCCATGTATTCCGACATGTCGACTTGAATGAGAGCATCTTCGCCACCAAACATTTGGATCGCTAAAAGACGCGCTAAAAAGGTCTTGCCGACCCCTGTTGGGCCTAAAAATAGGAAGGCACCGATAGGACGATTTGGGTCTTTAATGTCGGCACGGCTTCTACGAATAGCCCGGCAAACCTGCTTGATCGCATCTTCTTGACCGATGATGCTCCCTCTAAGTTCTTCCTCCATCTTGAGGACTTTCTGAGTCTCCTCTTCTGTCAACCGATGGATAGGAATACCCGTTTGGCGAGCAACGACCATAGCGACATCCTCTTCTTCGACGATGACTTCATGCTCTTCTTTATTGCTTTCCCATTGGGTTTTAAGCTTTTGCAACTCTTCACGCAGATTTTTTTCTTTATCGCGGAGGTTGGCAGCCTTTTCATACTCTTGTTTGCTAATCGCCTCTTCTTTAGCGACTCTCACATCTTCAATATCTTTCTCGTAATTGCTGATGTCTTGCGGCTGATTCATCATTGAAATCCGCATTTTGGCTCCAGCCTCATCGAGGAGGTCGATCGCCTTATCAGGAAGAAACCTGCCGTGGACATAACGGTCCGCTAAGATGGCAGCAGAGGAGATCGCTTGAGGGGTATAAATACACTTGTGGTGCTCTTCGTATTTTTGCTTCAGACCATTCAAAATCTGAATCGTGTCATCTACTGAAGGTGGAGAGACAAAAATCTTCTGGAAGCGTCTTTCAAGGGCTGCATCTTTCTCGATGTGTTTCCGGTATTCATCCACTGTTGTGGCACCGATACATTGAATTTCACCTCTAGAGAGAGCCGGCTTTAAAATGTTAGAGGCGTCGATCGCCCCTTCCGCAGCACCGGCCCCTACAATCGTGTGGAGTTCGTCGATAAAGAGGAGGATATTGCCGTTTTTACGGATCTCATCCATCACGGCTTTAATCCGCTCTTCAAACTGACCGCGGTACTTGGTACCAGCAATCATCAAAGCCAAATCAAGGCTAATAAGTTTTTTCTTTCGGAGATTATCAGGTACGTCGCCTCGAACAATCGCTTGAGCTAGACCTTCGACAATCGCAGTTTTTCCAACACCCGCTTCGCCAATTAAAACAGGGTTATTTTTACGACGTCGGCAAAGGATCAAAATCAGTCGCTCAACCTCATCTTTTCGGCCAATGACAGGATCCATTTTCCCTTCGCGGGCTTTTTCGGTCAGGTCGTAACCATAAGCTTTGAGGGCTGGCATCTTATCGTTGCCCCCTGCTGGTCCAGCTTTATCATAAGGGCGGGAGGAGGAGGGAGGAGGAGGAGTCCCTGGGCTTCCCAAAGGAGGAAGCTGGAGATTGAAATTTTCAAGCTCTTTGAGAACCTCTTTACGGACCTCTTTTAGGTTAACATTCAGATTTTCAAGAACCTGAGCTGCCACCCCTTCTGTCTGTCTTAAAAGGCCTAAAAGAAGGTGCTCGGTCCCCACGTAATTGTGGTTGAGATTGGCAGCCTCTTCATTGGCATACTCGAAAACTTTTTTTACCTTGCCCGTAAGTGCTGGATCGCCAAAGACCTGTACTTCAGGTCCAAAGCCTACAACCTTTTCAACTTCGGCACGGATCGTTTCATAGTCGACATTCAATGTTCTTAAAACATTGACGGCGACTCCCTGTCCCAGCTTCAGCAACCCTAAGAGAACGTGTTCTGTCCCTAAATAGTTGTGGTTGAGACGCTGAGCCTCTTTCTTGGCTAATTTGATGACCTGCTTGGCCCTGTTGGTAAACTTGTCGAACATAATGCCCAAAATCTAGGATGGATCAGTGTTAATTTCAATATCCCTACCTAACAGGACCTTCCCTTTCCTTCAACTAGACAGATTGCGAAAATCTGGGAAGGGTTGAGGCTGAATGGTAGGCGTCGAAAGTAGAGACGACGTTGCGGACAAAAAGACGGCCGCGTGGGGTGAGAGTAAGATAGCCTTCGCTTTCTTGCACGAGGTTTCGTTGGATGTGTTGCTCGAGCGCCACCCTTTCTTTTGCAAAATGGGTGTCGAAGTGGAGATTGAACTTTTCAAAAAAGAGCTCTTTGTCGAGCTGGAATCGGCACATAAGGGTATGGATCACATACCGGCGGATATGGTCTTCAGGAGTAAGGATAAGGCCGCGGTGAGTCGGAAGGCGATTTTGTTCGAGAGCTCTGTAATAGGTAGGGAGATCTTTTTCGTTTTGGAAATAGCCTGAGGTGAGATCGCCGATAGCGGTTACACCAAGTCCCAATAAGGTCGATGAGGGTTTAAGCGTGTAGCCTTGGAAATTGCGACCTAATGTTCCATTTTCAAGACCAAGCGCCAAGGAATCCCCTTTTTTCGCAAAATGGTCCATCCCGAGGGTCACATAGCCAGCTTCCAAAAAAATTTCTCGCGCTGCTAAGTAAAGACGAAATTTTTCCTCTGTAGAGGGCAAAGTTTCCTCTTTAATCGCTTTTTGGTGCGCTTTTAGCCACGGGATCTTGGCATAAGAAAAAAGAGCAATTCGATCGGGACCTAAAGCAACAATATCTTCAGCCGTTTTTCGAAACCTCTCCTCTGTCTGAAAAGGGAGGCCGTAAATGAGATCAACATTAATACCCTCTTCAAAATCAATTTCTCGCGCCCATTGAAAGGTTTTTGCGGTCATCTCAAGGGTTTGTCTGCGCCTCACAGCCTCTTGAACTTCAGGGTCGGTATCTTGTACTCCAAAGCTAATTCGGTTGAAACCTACCCGCTTTAAACCGCGCAATTTTTCTCCCCCGTCAGTAAAGACTGTGCGAGGATCGACTTCGATGGCGATTTCCGCCCCCTCTTGGAAGGTAAAAAAAGAGGAGAGAGTAGAAAAAAGGGCTTCAAAATCTTCTGTAAGCAGCTTAGTGGGAGTACCTCCCCCAAAATGGAGTTGGTTAATAGGGCGCCATCCAATCTTCGAGCCGATAAGAGCTATCTCTTTTTGCAGAGCTTGAACATAACGCTCCTCGTTCTCCCTTTTTCGGTTTAAAATCACCGAACAGCCACAATAGAGACACATCGTCTCGCAAAAAGGGACATGGAAGTAGAGACTGACAGGCCCTCTCCCTATGCGAGAAAGATGCTCTTCGTAAGTCACATCATTGACATGACGCCATTCAGCAGCTGTTGGGTAGCTGGTATAGCGGGGAAGGGGTTGGTTTAGGGAGCGAAGATCAGCAAGAAGATCATCCACCTTTAACGATCCTTATGACTTCTTGTAAGGAAGAAACCGGCGTCTCTGGTAAGACTCCATGCCCCAGGTTAAAGATAAAAGAGCGGTCTCCCTCTCTTTCTGTCAGAATTTTTTCGACTTCACGGCGAAGACCATGAGGAGCCAAAAGAGCTGAAGGATCAAGATTTCCCTGTAGAACAAGATTAGGGAAGGCCTCTCTCATCTTTTGCAAATCAACGGTATGATCAACACTCACTCCCGTCGGTTCGAGCCGAGCCAAAAGCGGCGAATGAGGTCCTCTTGAAAAAAGGATCAAAGGGACTCTCCAGCGCCTTACCTCTTCTATGATGAGACGTAGATGAGGAAGCACATGTTCTATGACAATATGTCCAGGAAGATGAGTCAACCAGGTTTCAAAAACTTGAAGGAGATCGGCCCCTGCATCGACTTGTAATTTTAAGTACCTAATGGTGTCGTAAGTCAGCCTTTCCATCAGCGCGGCGAATGAGCGTGGGTCATCCAACATCCATTGCTTGGTCTTTTTTAACTCTCCTACATGCCCCCCCTCAATCAGGTAGGAAGCCAACGTGAAAGGGCCACCAGCAAAACCAATCACAGGAAGGACCGATTCTCGCTTTACTCTCCGAATGGCCTCACCTACAAAGGATAAGGCTTCTAAATTGAGAGGAAAAAGTTCATCTACACCTTGAGAGCGTTCAAGAGGGTGTTCAATTTTAGGGCCAATGCCCGTGGGATAGGAGAGTCCAACACCATAAGTTTCGATCGGAATCAAGATATCAGAAAAAATCACGAGGGCGTCAACCCCCAAAGGCTCTGGCAGGAGCGTAACAGCGGCTGCCAACATAGGGTCGTGGCAAAGTTCTAAAAACGAATGCTCCTCCCTCAATCGACGAAAAGGAGGCAAGGCACGCCCCGCCTGGCGCATGAACCAGACTGGAGGGCGCCCCCCCCTTTCACCATACAAAGCTTGCAGAAGAGGAGAAGAGGGTCTCATGATTTTAGCAACCTTTCAGCAATCGCTTCTTTGGTAAAACCAAACACTTTCGCTATTTCTTTATCTGGTGCTGATATCCCAAAAGAGTCGATGCCAATCGCGATCCCATCTAGACCAATGTATTGAGCCCAACCAAATGTCGTTGCAGCTTCAATACTCACCCGTTTAGCTTTTCCTAAAACTTCGTTGCGATAACTTGCGCTTTGTTCGTTAAATCTTTCGAAGCAAGGAAGAGAGACCACACGTGTTCCTTTTCCTTTTTCTTCTAAAAGAACAGCGGTTTCTAGCGCGAGGGAGACTTCCGACCCTGTGGCAATTAGCGTGAAAACATGAGGAACAATTTCTTTCTTAAGGACATACCCCCCTTTGAAAACCCCTTCCGGAGTCGTTTCCTTTAAGGTGGGCAAGTTTTGACGGGAGAGCGAAAAGGCTGTCGGCCCTTGATATGTCAAGGCAGACAACCACCCCCCCACAAGCTCGTGATGATCGGCTGGGCGGATCACATGGAGATTAGGAATCGCTCGGAGGGAGGCTAATTGTTCAATGGGTTGGTGTGTGGGACCATCTTCACCCAAAAAAACTGAGTCATGTGTGAAATGGTAGATCACCCGTCCTTTCATCAGAGCCATTAACCGGATCGCATTCCGCATGTAATCGGAGAAGGTTAAAAAAGTGCCGATATAGGGGACAAAGGCTTGTGTCTCATAGAGACCAGAAGCTATCGTTGCCATCCCAAATTCGCGGACGCCAAATTTGAAGTTTCTCCCTTCAAAATGCCCCTTTTGAATCGCAGGAAAAGGTTTCATCCAGGTCATATCTGAACCTGAAAGATCTGCAGATCCACCGTAGAGATAGGGTAGTTCAGCGCCTAAAACATTTAAAATCTCTTGCGACGCTTTTCGCGTTGAGATAGAGGCGGGCACCGTCATACCCATTAATTTGGCTTGGAGATCATCAGGAACCTGTCTTTGCAACATGTCACCCAATTTTTTCCTCAATACGGGATGAGCTTCTGCCCAATCTCCAAACTTCTTTTTCCAGCTATCTTCTCTTTCTTGGTCATGAACAAGCTTCTTTTCAAAGTAGCTGCTCACCTTAGGAGCGATATAAAAATCTTCTCCAGTAATTCCTAAAGCTTCTTTGGTCAGCTTTGCCTCCTCTTTTCCAAGGGGAGAACCATGCACTTTATAAGTCCCTTCACGGTGAGGAGATCCTTTACCAATGACTGTCTTAGCGATAACAATGACCGGACGTTTTTGATCCTTATTCACCTCTTGGAAGGTTTTATGGAGAGCATCCAGGTCATGCCCATCGACCTCGTAAACATCCCAGCCATAAGCTTTGTAGCGAAGGGCCGTATCCTCGGAGCAGGAGTCGCTTAAGGGCCCATCTAGAGAAACTTTATTGGCGTCGTAAATGATGACAAGATTATCCAAGCCGAGGTGACCGGCATAGGAGGAGACTTCAGAAGTGACCCCTTCCATGATGCATCCATCGCCTGCTAGGCAGTAGACTTTTGCATCAAAAAGCTCTTTCCCAAAATTGGTCTGCAAAATCTTTAGACCTATCGCATGGCCTACAGCATTCCCAAAACCTTGTCCAAGAGGACCAGTTGTTGCCTCCACTCCATCGGTTTCAAACGATTCTGGATGGCCGGGAGTCTGAGAATGCAACTGTCGAAAATTTTTAATTTCTTGTAGCGGCAACTTAAAACCAGCTAGATGCAAACAACTATAAAGAAGCATGGAACCATGCCCAGCCGACAAGATAAAGCGATCACGGTTTATCCACTTGGAATTCTTGGGGTTATGCCGAAGTAGATAGCCATAAAGATAGGCCCCGATCTCAGCGCATCCTAAAGGGAGTCCTGGGTGGCCCGAATTGGCCTTTTCAACGGCATCGATCGACAAATGACGGATCGTTTTGGCAATCTCTTTCAAATCTTCTTTTAGTGCGGGTGTCCAACTCATAAGTTATCGAGTCTACATCAACTAAAAATACAATGTCGAGTAAGAGGAAGCTTTAGTCGACCCCATACAAATAAATGATAAACAAGACTGTCTATGTTGCTTTTGCCGGATGGATGCGCTCTGCCTCAATTCCTTTTTTAACTGATCCAATTAAAAACCAATAGCTTAAAAACAAAATGTTTGGTTAATAAAAAATTAAATAAACAGTTCCATTTTGAAGGGTATGAGCACTGTACCTCCTTCAAATCACACCCCAATGGGTGACAAGTTAGAACAAATGACCAGGCAGCTCATTGAGAATAAGAAGCTATCTGCTTTATCCAGCAAAGAGACACGGATTCTCCATAGCGCCTTAAAAACATTGAGAGATGATCCGAAAACTCTTTCAGAAGACCGCATTAATGAGTTAGTCGAACGGATCAAGCCCATCTTAGAGAGTGATAAACCGAAGAAGACCAAAATCTTAAAAATTTGGCACGCAGTTTTAAAATTTTTCAATATTCGTATTTCTAAAAGAAAACTCTTGGCTCTTTTGCGCGAACAACAAATGACAGTACAAAAGAAAAATCGAGTTGCACAGGAAGATTTAGCTGGCACTTCAACAAACAAAATGAAAACATACGAAGAGAAAGAAAATTATGTTCTCTTTTATTTAAAGGATTATGGGCCTCCTTTTGACCTCTTTATATTCGAAAGCCCTCTATTTATGAATCGTACTCCAGATGAAAAGAGACGCATTTTGAACTGCAGAATTCAATATCTCGAAGGTGTAGATAAATCCATCCCAGCGAACAGGAAAGACCTCAAACAAGCTTACCATGATTATGTTGACGCTTTAAAAGCTCCTGAGGAGAAAATAAGTGTCGACGATCGAAAAAAAGCAGAGCAAAAATTCTTTGACCTTTTTGAAGATTTTGAAAGGCTCCCATCATCCAGAATGGAAAACAAGGAAGAGGCACCCCCTTTGAAAAAAATAAAATCTGCCGAAGAAAAATCAGGCTCACCTCTTCCAAACATGAGTGCAGAATTGGTTCTATTGGATCTACTCATCCCCGATCCAGATGAACTCCCCCCATCACGAGAAGAATTGGAGGAAATCATGAACTTTGTGAATAATCTACCGGATTTACCTAGTCCTCCCGACGAGCCGCCCCTTACTCCAAAAGAGCAAGATGATCTTAATAAGTTTATTCAAGAACTTATAAACGAATAATAATCAGTTGTTTAAAGAGATACCTTGCTAGAAAATTAGTAATGTCTATTCTCAACCTTAACCCGCTATACTGATAGAACTATGGACCCCATGCTTTGGGTTGCCCTCTTTTCGGCCTTTTGCCGAGGAGGAGTCAACCTTATTGATCGATATTTACTAGGGATTAAAACAAAGGACCTTCTTTTGAACGTCCTGTTTAATGTCACGCTCCCTTTTCTTCTCTGTTTGATTGTCACATTTTTATTCTTCTCCCCTCTGCAGTTTCTTGAACTTTTTCTCCGACCTGAAGCCTGGATTTTTGCTTTAGCCATCCAAATAGCCTCTTATAGTTTTTCCTACGCCTTCAAACATTTAGAGATTAGCCGGGTGATGATTCTCTCAAAAATTGGAGAGACCCTTATCCCATTGACCCTCCTGCCGATCACCGGCGCTTGGACAGAGAATGAATATCTTTTTTATGCCGCCTCCCTTCTTGCCTTCTCCCCGCTGTTTATCCGCAACACACGGTTTTTTAAAAATATCCCTTGGATTCCTCTCGTTACGATTGCCTTTGCGATGAATTTCCAAGCTATTGTCTTCTCTTTCCTTCCAAAAGAGGGGGGATTTGGATCGGTTGAAAATTTTTGGCTGATGAACAATGCCATCTTAGGATGCCGGATGGTTTATTCTTTTATTCCCCTTCTTTTTCAGATAAGAAATGGAAGGGAATGGGTATTTGAAGTGGTGTCGACTTTGAATATTCCGATGACTCTCCTTCGGACTTTTGGATTTCTCTTTACTCAAGGGGCCTTCCTTTTAGCCCTTGGACAACCCCACTCTTATTTGAGCTGGCCCATCCTGAACTGCACACCTCTGATTGCTTCGCTTGGAGGCTACTTTATCCTTAAAGAAGAGCTAAGAAAATCGGAAATCTCTACACTCTGCCTATTAACAGCTGTCCTTATCTGGATTAAATAGCAGGCAAAAAAATGGCAGTCAGTCCGTGGTCCTCTGTTTTTAACTTAGCAGGTTGGGGATTACGCGCCTTTGAAGCAGGCCATGACTTTTACGAAGGCATCAAGCATCCAGAAGCCAAGATTGCAGGGATCGTTGTCCGTGATGTCATCCCCAAACAATTCAGCCGTCCGGTCGCCTTTGCCCTGACTTTTGCCCGTCTCGTCGCTGAGCTAGGAATTTCGCTTGATGATCTCGAATCTGCAGCTCTTCTTTTTCAGGCGCAGGCCGAAAATAAATTCCCTTCCCAAGCAACCTCCCATCCTTTAGGGGAAATTGAAAGGAACACGATCCACGTCATTGACCTGACCATTCAGTCTGTTAAAGTGATGTTTATTTTTCTCCGCTTTGTCCGTTTCTTTTCTGCTCAAGACGATCAGATAGAGAACATCTTTGTGCACTATGAATGGCTCATCAGAAAGCGGGGGGAAATCGACCTAAAAATTCTTGATAAATTTCGCAAATTTTTTGCGAGACAGGATCTTATCCCATCAGTGGCCGTCGTCCAAATAGAACTGGCCGCCCTTCGGGTTTTCGGCTTTTTTCTTGGTCTCGAAAAAGAAGAGGAAGTTTACTCCAATCCTCTTCTGACACAAGGGCGAAAGCTACGCCTCCCACCCATTCCCCCTGAAGAACGGGAAGAGGAATAAATTTTAAAATCACACCTATTGCAAAAGAACATTTTTATACTCAGTATGAAATTTGACTTGTCTTCTCATTTTGCAAGCTTTTTTTGATGGTACGACCACCTTATTATGGTAATTTTAAAAAATGATTTTTATTTATTTATATAAAAAATTACTACATAATAATCTTTCTTAAAAATAAGAGGATCTAAGAGGCTCAATTTGTCTAACCAAGAAGTTCTTTTATATGAAATCGATGATTTGTTCTTTCACTACTCATTAGGTAAGCAAAGGGTTCAAGCTTTAGATGGTTTAAGCTTAAAAATACCCAAATCTTCGCTCATTACAATTTCTGGTCCTTCTGGCTCTGGTAAATCAACCCTGCTCAATATCCTTGGACTTATTGAACCTGTCCAAAAAGGGAAAGTTCTCTTTCAAAATGAAAACATTGGCTTGATCAACGAGAAGCGAAAAAATGAAATCAGGAAGTTTCAAATTGGATTCATTTTCCAACATTTTCACCTGATCCCTGTTTTAACCGCTGAGGAAAATGTCAGCTATTTCCTCTCGCAACATTTTCTCTCTAAAAAAGAAATCCAGGAAAAAACGGAAGAATCTTTAGAAGCCGTAGGACTTTGGAGCCACAGAAAAAAGAGACCTTCCCAGCTAAGTGGCGGTCAAATGCAAAGAGTCGCTATTGCCAGAGCAATTGCCAAATCTCCCTCTGTAATTATTGGGGATGAACCAACGGCCAGCCTGGATCAGAAAACAGGCCATGAGATCATGGAACTCCTTGCAGGGCTTAAATGCTCTGTCATTTTAACGACACACGACACGATGGTTCAATCGTTTGCCGCTCAGAATTATCATATTCAAGATGGCTCGGTAGTACCGATAAAACAAGGAAGGGGTTAACTATGCTATTTTCATTAGCCTTTCGAAATCTTTTCCGTAATGCCAGAAGAACAATTGCGATTTTATTAACTGTAGCCTTGGGCACAGGAGCTATCTTTGCCTTTGATGGATTTATCAACGGTGTTCTGAATGAATTAAGATACGAAACCATTCACTCAAATTATGGGTATGGACAAATCAACACCAAAGGCTATCGGGATAGTGTTTTCGAAGATCCTACCGAACATTGGATCTCAAACCCTGACGAAATAGAGGAATATTTATCTTACTTAAATGGGGTAAAGGAAATTTTTCCTAGGGTCAGTTTTTCTGCTCTCTTAACAAATGGAAAAACGACCATCTCTGGGTCGGGACAAGGAATCGAAGCCGAAGAAGAAGCTCACTTTTTTCATAGCCTGAATGTGGAAGAAGGAAAACCTCTTCGAGCGCAACCTAATGGAATCCTCTTAGGCAAAGGGCTTGCAAACGCTCTCCACGTTAAACCAGGCAGCACCGTGACTGTGATGACCAATTCCTCTAAAGGAGCCTTTAACAAAGAAGATTTTGTTGTCTCTGGAATTTTCCATACAGGTTCTCTTGAATTCGATAACCGGATGTTCCGTATCCAACTCCCTGTTGCCCAAAAATTATTAAACACTAAAAAAATCGAACTATTTTCCCTTGGCCTAAGAAATCTTTCTGATTGGGATGGTGTGGCAAAGCGAGTCGAAGCCACTTACCCAAAATTAGAGGCTACTTCTTTCGACGTCTTGGATACAGTCTTTTATAAAAATTCGGTCAACTGGTTAAAAGCGCAATTCAATGTTGTTCAAGTCATCATTTTGACCATTGTTTTACTCGGCATTTTCAACACGGTGTCAGCCGCCATCTTGGAGAGAAAGCAAGAAATTGGCACCCTTCGCGCAAATGGAGAATCGGCTAGCCGGGTCATGCTATTAATCTTAGCTGAGGGGGGCATGCTCTCCATTTTTGGCAGTTTAATTGGGATGGCTTCTGTCTACTCCTTCCTCACCCTCTTTATCGACAAAGGCCTCCTCATGCCCCCTGGGCCAGGACAAACACGTGCCTTTCTCGTGACATTCTCTTTTGAATGGTCGATGGTCTTCTACTCCCTCATTATCAGCAGCATAGCCGCCCTCATCGCCTCCTTTTTTGCCGGCATTAAGGTCGTCAAAATGCCCATCTCCACAGCCCTCCGCTCCTACTAGAAGAAACTCCATCTCTTTCTATTTCCTTAGAAAGAGCTTGGAAGGCTAATCATTTATAAGCGTCATATTGTTAGGTTATTAGAGGATTTGTCGAAAAGCAGAACTAGGTCTCTCTTATGATTTTTTTACGATTAAAAAAGAAACAGTGTTGAACTTGATTTGCTACGATCCTGTTACTCGTCGTATAATTCCGGGCTATGGACAGCCAGACGATTAGGAGAGCTTTTCTCCACTATTTCCAAGAAAGAGGCCATGCATTGGTCTCCTCTTCCCCCCTCTTACCTCACGACGATCCGACTCTGCTTTTCACCAATGCTGGGATGAATCAGTTCAAAGACCTCTTTTTAGGGAAGGGGCAAGCCTCTTATCAGAGAGCTGTCACAAGCCAAAAGTGTTTGCGTGTGGGGGGTAAACATAATGACTTGGAAAATGTGGGCCACACCACAAGGCACCTGACTTTTTTTGAAATGTTGGGAAACTTCTCTTTTGGCAATTACTTCAAAGAACAAGCGATCGCGTTTGCCTGGGAAGTGGCCACACAAGTGTTCGGTTTCCCTGCCGATAAAATTTATCCCACTGTTTTTGTCTTAGACGAAGAGGCGTTTGCTTTGTGGAAAAAATATGTCCCCGAAAGTCGTATCACTCGGATGGGAGAAAAGGATAATTTCTGGGCGATGGGTGATACGGGCCCGTGCGGTCCCTGTTCCGAACTCTATCTCGACAGAGGGACAGAACTAAGTGATGCCCCCTCCCCAGCCGAAGATCCCGATGGAAAAAGATTTATCGAGTTTTGGAATTTGGTGTTCATGCAATACAACCGGTCTGCAGGTGGTGAGTTGCAACCTCTTCCAAATCCTTCCATCGACACCGGTGCCGGACTCGAACGGGTGGTGATGCTGAAGAGAAATGTCAATAGCGTCTTTGAAACCGATATTTTAAGAGGTTTAATCGAAGGTGTTGAGCGTCTCTCTGGAATTCCTTACCGTTTAGAAGATCAAAAATTAAGCCCTGCGTTTCGCGTCATTGCCGACCATCTCCGGACTTTGGCTTTTGCCATTGCCGATGGCGTGGCCCCAGGAAATGTCGATAGAGGTTATGTCCTCAGAAAAGTGTTAAGGAGGGCGGTCCGCTATGGAAAAGTACTCGGCTTCGAAAAGCCCTTTTTAGCCGATCTTTTACCAACTCTTATCCAGCTAATGGGTGAGGATTACCCAGAGTTGAAAAAGAGAGAAAAGATCATTGCAGAGATTCTCACGCAGGAAGAGGAGAGCTTTTTCCGCACTTTAAAGAGGGGTGGCAATCTCCTACGCGAAGTGATTGAAAGGGCTGCAGGAAGTCATAAAATTTCAGGCGTTGATGCCTTTACTTTGAAAGACACTTATGGCCTCCCCTTTGACGAGATTCAGCTTTTAGCCATCGATAGTCATCTTGAAGTGGATGTTGAAGGGTTTCAAAAGCTGGAACAAGAAGCAAAACTTCGGTCAAAGCAGAGTCAAAAAGTGACTCATCACGAAGTCTCCACAAAAGATTACCAATCTTTTCTACCAACAAAGTTTGTTGGTTATGACCAAGACCAAGCGACTGCCAAAATTTTAGCCATCTTAAAAGAGGGTGAATGGGTCGATAGAATCGAAGAGGGAGAAGAGGGTGCCCTTTTACTCGACCGGACCCCTTTCTATGCAGAAATGGGGGGTCAAAGCGGAGATATCGGCTCGATCACAGGGATTAATGGATCTTTCGCCGTCGAAAACGCAAAATCTCCCTACACCGGTTTGACACTCCATTGGGGAAAGATGAAGCAAGGTTTTCTCTCTCTGCAAGAGGGGACCGAAGCCAAATTGGATATTTCAAATCGGCGGAAAATTGAAAAAAATCACTCCGCCACTCACCTCCTGCACTATGCTTTAGCCCAAGTTTTAGGTGAGCATGTCAAACAAGCCGGTTCTTGGGTTGAAGGTGATAGATTCCGCTTTGACTTTTCCCATCACAAAGCTCTGACACCCGATGAGATCAGCAATATCGAATCTTTAGTGAACACCCTAATCCTCGACAATCTGCCTGTCACGACAGAGGAAATCCCCTATAATATCGCTAAAGGGCGTTCTGACATTAAACAATTTTTCGGCGAAAAATATGGCGATCAAGTGAGAGTGGTTGGAATGGGCCCCTCCAAAGAATTGTGCGGAGGAACTCACGCTACCTCAACAGGAACTTTAGGCCTTTTAAAAATCATCAAAGAGGGAAGTATTGCCTCTGGTGTACGCCGTATAGAAGCTGTCACTGGCGAAGAGGCGCTCAAACATTACAAAAAAGCTGAATCGACATTGCTTCACATTGCTGACCTTCTTAAAGGGTCACCTGAAAATATTTTGGCTAAAGTCAAAGGATTGATCGAAGAGAACAAAAATCTCCAAAAAAATCTTCAAGAGGCAAAAAGAGGGCAGCTCAAGCAGCAATTGCTAGAACTCTCTCCGCAGATGGAAGGAGGAATTC
>JAGVKY010000107.1 GCA_020050175.1 Parachlamydiales bacterium | reverse complement strand
TAAAGGCCTAGAATCGGACTGGATAACGAATTTTAAGGAATAAGTTGTCGGAGAAAACGCAAATGACTTGACTAATTCACATAGCAGGATGGGCAGGCATACGCATCAACCTAAGGCCTATTTAATGCGTTTAAATGTGTTAAAGAATCGTTGAGAAACTGTTACCTATGTAGGTGAACTGGACTGGCGAAGCCTCTCTGCGTTCTCTGTGGTTTTAAAAATCAAATTTATATCACCACAGAGAACGCAGAGAACACAGAGAGGCTTCGCCATTTGAGAAAGATATTGTTAAAACACTTTGTCTTTTAATTCTTGTGCAATACTTTAAGCTATAAGAGCTTACATCGAATTTAATATCTCTTAGGGTGATGCGTATGGGATGGGCAGGATCCTGTTCCAAATTTGAATTCCAATCGAACCCAGCTGCCAATCTAACTTTTTCTATTTATCTTGTTAGCTGCGCTTGGGGTCGAGGGCGTTTTTGAGGGTGTCACCGAGTAAGGCGAAGGAGATAAGCGCCAGGGTTAGGAAGAGAGCGGGGGGCCAGAGCAGATTGCTTTCTGCGGGGAAGTGGTTCCTCCCTTCATCCATGAGGACACCAAGAGAGGGAGAGCCTTCGTCCCCTAGGCCTAGGAAGGAGATGCCTGATTCTGCAGTTATAGCCCCCAAAATGGCAAAAGGAAGGAGAGCAAAAAAGCTGACGAGGGCATTCGGAAGAAGATAGCGAAAGAGGATGCGGCTCTCACTTGCCCCATATGTTTTGGCTGCGAGGATAAACGGAAGAGTACGGATGCGGTAGGCTTCACTTCGGACATACCGGGCAAAAGAGGTCCATCCAAAGAGAGCAATGATCAAGATTAACCATCCGATTGTTTTACTCTCTGTGATAGCCACAATCATGAGGAGCATAAAAAAGACTGGCATCCCTTCCCACACTTCTATGACGCGAGAAAAGATAAGATCGATCCTACCTCCAAAATAACCTGCCGCAGCGCCAAAAGGGAGGCCAATGAAGGCTGCAAGAGAGACAGCTCCAATTCCTACAACAAGAGAAATTCTAGTCCCAAAAATAAGGGCCGCCGTTAAATCCTTCCGATTAAGTCGAGTCAATTCATACCAAGGAAGGAGCATGTTCAAGAGCTGATTACCGCCTGCATCGACCTCGTAGTGGAAAGGGCGAATGAGAGGCATGATATAAAAGAGATTCTTAGACCGGCTCTCTAGCCATTTTTCTCTCTCTTTTAATCTTTGTTGTTCTTCTTCATCGCCCGTTCTTTCTAAACGGGACCGCTCCTCCTTTAATTCCCTTTTTCTGATATTCCAAAGGGTGGGGAGAATGTCGGGAGACATTTCGATGTTTTTTCCTTCTCTTTCTTCTAAAAGGGTGTGGTAAAGAGGCAGAAGGGGAAGAAGCTTTTCCTGCTGACGCTTTTCCAAAGTGTATTCAATGAGATTTTCCAGTTTGTCATAGCTTTCCGGAGGGCTTTTGATAGGGAAAAAAGAGAGATAGACAAATGTCGTTAAAAAGAGACAGAAAGGGATTAGAGGCCTTTTCCAGAAAATTAAAAAGAGAGGGACAAAAAGAAGAAGAAGATTGAAAAAACGGTCGATCGACTTGGTATAAAAACCAGGGTACAGAAGGTAGCGAAATAGGGGGCAATAGGGGCTCCCTTCAAACCAGACAAACAGTGGTTGGTTAGAAGCTAAGAGGGGGGCAAAAATCGCCATGATCACAAAAAGACACAAAAAAAGAGCTGCTACCAAGGAGACGGGCGATTTTTTAAGTTCCAAATAGATTTTATGGATCATGTGAATCTTACTCTCGGATCTAAAAGCACATAGGTCAAATCAGCCAGAAGATAACCTAAAAGCGTCAAAAAAGAGCCGACAATCGATGAAAAAAGGATCACGTTAAAGTCGCGATTCAAAATGGCTTCATAAAAAAATCGACCAAAACCGTTGATCTCAAAAAGAGTTTCGACAATCAGCGAACCTCCTAAAAGGACACCAAGTGAGCCGGCGAGACTTGTTACTAGGACAATCGCCAAATTACGCCCCACATGTTTCCAAGCAATTGTCCACTCCCCTAACCCTTTCGCTCTTGCTGTTCGGATATATTCTTGATGAGAGATCTCTTGCACAAGGTGCTTGGTGAGGCGGCTTTGTGTGGCAAGACTTCCGTAAAGGATCGCTGCAAAAGGGAGAATCAAGTGGTATGAGATATCTTTTAGCTTTTGCCAAGTTGTTAAGTTACGGTAGATCCTTTCGGGGCTCGAAAATCCATGGATAGGCAAGTTCCACTTGATCCCGATCCATTCAATTAGAAAAGGGGCGGCAACAAAGACAGGGATTGCAAAGAGGATAAGAAGCAAAAGATTGAGAATTTGCTCTTCCCATCTTCCATCTCGATAGGCTGCCCAGAAGCCGATGATCTGACAGAGGAAAAAAGTCAGAATCATCGGCACGCCAGCAATGGTCAAAGAGATTGGAATTCTTTGAAATACCTCATCAATCACTTTTCGGTTCACATCATTTCTAAGAGATCCAAAGTCCAATGTCAAAACACGGCTTAGATAGCGCCAAAAACGGGTCTCAAAAAAGAAAGTTTTCACCTTTTGAGAATTTGTCGGCTCAAATTTTCGTTCTTTAACAACTTTTTGATACCACTCATTCAATTCTTTAACTTTCTTATCAACAGCTTCAAGATCGTCCGTTTTTTTAGGGATGAGATTGATCAAGAAAAAATTATTTTTGTTCATTGTTTGGGTATCAGCCCCATGGAAGAGGAGACCCCCTCTGATGGCTAAATTCACTGCCCATTTTCGATCAGCCAGTGACAGATGAGGATCGTTGATCAGCTCAAAAAGCTGATGCATCATATAGCGTGAACGATCCAGAAGGGAAAGACGTTCAGCTTGGAATTCCTTCCCCGAGATCGCATGATTTCCTCCTTCGAAGGCGACCATTTTTTCAATCGCTTTCTTGACATCTTGAGTCGATGAGAAAGACCAAGTGTTGAACATAATGGGGAGATTTAACCCATAATGCTCTCGAAAGATCAAATGGCGGTCGAGAAGAGGCGAAGAGCTTGATTCATTCCCCTTTCGAGAGGCCCCTTCGCTTGTCGCCTGAGTAGCCGTTGTGGGGTCGCCAGGGGCAAGATTTAAAATGACAAAGTTAAGAAGAAGGATCAAAAAAAGGGTGAAAGGAAGAAGAAGAAGGCGCTTCAGAATGTAGCGCCCCATTAGAAGGCTCTCCTATCAAAGAAAATCGCAGGAACTGGCACATCGACATTTGCCCCAGGAACAAGATCTTGCCTGTCGATGGGCAAAAAGACGTTGCCGATGTAGTTCCTGTAGAGGAGATTTTGTTTAACTGTGTAGAGGAAGGTGTAGGGTTGCTCGTCGTAGATGATCTGACAAAAGCGATGATAAAGGCGGACTCTTTCATCGTGAGCATCTTCATAGTCCAGTTTGTCAATGATTTGATCAATTTCCTCATTCATAAACCCAATGAAATTGGAGGAGCCAATTTCATTGGCCCCTTTCGATGACCAAATTTGCCGCGGATCTTCGGGTGGCGTTCCTAGTCCCCATAAAAGGGTGATGGCATCGAAATTTTTATTGTCCATCCGTTCGCTAAGATCGGCCATTTCAACCCCTAGAGGTTCGCAACGGACCCCTATTTTGGCAAGTTGTGTCGACACAGCATCGACCATGGCTCTAGTCACGGGAGCTTTTCCAAAATAGACAAGTTTGAAGGCAAAGGGAACACTTACTCCGTTGATCTCCTTTTCCAAAACACCTGTCCTATTAAGGTCAGCCCACCCCTCCTCTTTTAAAATTCTTTTAGCTTGATCGGGGTCAAATGGCCAAGGCTTTAAGTTAGGATCAGTTGCTGATGAGTTCATAGGGAAAGTGCCTGTAATCTCAATACCCTGGCCATAAAGGATTTCTTGGATGATTCTTGGGCGGTCAATCGCGAGAGTCAAAGCTTGTCTAACTTTCTTGGAGGCAAAAATAGGACGTTTGTTATTCCAGCCAATAAAGGCGAAAGTACGATCGAGGTAGCTAAGGCTTTCAATCTCTTGCCCTTTTTCTTTTTGTTCCTGGTAGGCAGAGCTTGCTTTGAACCGTTCCCATTCTGGCAATTGTTGGGCGCTTAAAAGATAAGAGGAGAGTTTACCTAACTTAAAATCGTTCCAAACAGAGTCAAAGCTTGCGCGGAAGGAAACTTCAGATTCGTCGTACAGCGCAGCTAGAGGATCGAAATAATTTTTGTTTCGCTGGAAACGAATGGACTCATTGGACATCTCCTCAAACACCCAAGGGCCGCAGCTTGGAATGATGTTTTTGGCCCAGTGGAGTTCAAGATGTTGGATCAAAGTTGAACTTGAGCGAGTATCTTCAAAAGGGACGACACGTGTGCCATCAGGGCTGTAGGCATACACCCAATCGGCAAGAGGCACGAGAGCTCCAGTGAAAAGATTGGCTCCATAACGGGATTTATAAACAGTCTCTCCCGAACTATTGACCATCGGCTTTGATTTCCAGCGGACAACAAAAGTGTAGGGGTCCATCACTTCAAGCGCTTCAATGTCATCATATTTTCCTTGTAAGGCAAGAGCTGACATCTCTTGGTTAAAAGGATTCATCGCTAGATCGAAGTAAAATTTAAAATCATTTGCCGTGACTGGGTGGGACTCAAAAAAATGGGGGGCGAGGGTGATTGCTTTCGGGAGCTGTTCGGGACGAAGGGGTTCCCAAACCAGATCGCGCCTTAGGTGAATCCAAAATTCGGTCCCTTTTTTGTCAGCCCTTTGACGCTCCTCCATCTTCCAAGCGAAAGAGGGAGAGAGAGTCTCAAATTTTCCAAAAAGATTTGTGGCCACACTGCCCGAACACCTTCCGATCCAATCGATGACATCAGCCCAACCGGCGAAAGGGTGGAGAGAGGCAGGCCTTGCAATCGTAGCCGAAAGAAGCGTGGGATACCGTTTAAAATTCTTGCCTAAGAGTTCTGGAAGAATATTTTCATCAAAAGGATCTGTGATGAGGAGATTAGGAAGAGAGGGGTCGCTTAAACCTAACTGTGAAGCATTTGAAGAAGGGGAAGATTGGACTTGCACAGAGCTCCGAACCTCAAGCTGGTCTATTTTCCGTTTAACCGCAATCACCTGCTCTTCTACTGACGAACTCGACCAGTAGACCAAAATTAAGAGGCCAAAAACACCGGCGAGGAGAAAAATTTTTAGGATTTCAAAAAAAACGGAGTTTCTTCTCATTAGAAGCTACCATAGTGAAAGGTGTAGATAGGTAACATGGGGGTACCAGCCCAATTCTGCCCCGCCACGAGCGATCGCAAGACAGCCGGTAAAGAGAGCAAAAAGGCGCAAAAAACGATCTCCTCCTTTTGAGAGTGTGCGGAGGTAAGGGCGTAAAACCATCGCAAAAAGAAGAGAGGGTGTCGTAAAAAGGGCAAATAAAGCTCCATTCCAAAGACCAAATGATAGTGTACCATTCAGCGCTGAAGTTCCATAGAGGAGAAGGGATTGCCCGCAGGGAAGAAAGAGTGTAAAGAAACCGAAGAGGAAGAGGGGACCTTTCCCTCCTTTCAGTAAAAGGTTTGTTGTAACTTTTTCAAGCAGAGGGAATTGGGGGAGAAATGACTTGATCCGACGGGAAAAGAAAAAAAGGAGAATCATCCCCCCCATTAAAAAAGGAAAAATCGGAGCTATCGGTGTATTGGAGAGGATTTCCCCTCCCCAGGCGGCAACTCCTGAGGCGAAAGTGAAACCGACCCAACGCCCAATAAGGTAATAAAATCTTTCATTGTGTCCCCCCATCGCCAAGGCAAAGGGACCGCACATCCCTAAGCAGTGGAGATTTCCTAAAAAATAGAAGGGGAGCATCTCAAATAGAGGGGTCACTCATCCTCGCAAGTTCGACTTTTTCTGTATCACTCTTTCTAACTAAGTCAATTTTGACGGGGTCTTGTCCTGTTCTTCCTGAGGGACGGCTATAAGCAATCCAAGTAGTTGCCGCCATGACTAGGATAAAAAGTGTTAGAAAAAATGGAATTTCGCCAGGCAAATTTTTTTTTTGCATTGAAACGTGACTCCAAAGGGCGAAGTATGCATGATGACAAAAAAAAAGAACCTGTTTCTCATGCCTCTCGACACACTGCAGTTAGAGTCTCTTGCCGAAAGCCTCGCCATCAAAGTGAAGCATTATCTCATCACCATGATGGGAAAAACGATCGATGAGGCAAATTCCGATGAGTTATACCGTGCCCTTTCCCATGCCCTTCGCGAAGAGGTGATGATCAACTGGACGGCGACCAACAAGACACTTATCGAACGGAAAAAAAAGACGATTTACTACATCTCGATGGAGTACATGCCTGGCAAGTTTCTCCTCAATAATATCGTCAACATGTCGACGAGAGAGCTTGTTTTTATCACCATGCAGAAGCTTGGCCACTCGTTTAATGATATTGCTTCTCGTGAGTTTGACCCTGCTTTAGGGAATGGCGGTCTTGGTCGACTAGCCTCTTGCTTTCTAGATTCTCTGGCTACAATGCATTATCCCGCTGTCGGCTATGGTCTAAGGTACCAGTATGGAATTTTCGAGCAGCAGATTTGGGATGGACGTCAAATCGAGGCGCCCGACCTTTGGTTGATGAATGAAAATCCTTGGGAGTTTCGTCAAGATCTACGCCGCCTTTCAGTTAAATTTTGCGGCAAAGCGATTCCAAGTAAAAATATCCATGGGGATGAAATCTATTCGTTAGAAAATTACGAAGAGGTGTGGACGCTCCCCTATGACGTTCCGATCGTCGGCTATAGCCATCAGACAGATTATTCGGTTGTTACCTTACGCCTTTGGTCAACGAAAGAGTCTCCAAGAAATTTCCAGCTACAGCGCTACAATGCCGGTAAGCTTGACCAAGCAGCCGAAAACACCCTTCTAACGGATGTCCTTTACCCAAGCGATTGGCATGACGCTGGTAAACGGATCAGGCTCAAACAAGAATTCCTCCTGGTTTCAGCCTCTGTCCAAGATATTATCCGCCGATATCTCGACCAGCACGATAATTTCCGATCTTTTGCCGATAAGGTAAGAATCCAGATTAACGATACCCATCCAGCTCTCACTGTAGCTGAACTGATGCACAGTTTGACCAAGATTTACGATCTTCCTTGGAAAACAGCCTGGGAAATTACTCAGCAGGTGGTCAGTTATACCAATCACACGGTTCTCTCAGAAGCTTTAGAGCAGTGGGATCGTCACCTGATGGAATACCTTCTCCCTCGGCAAACAAGGATTATTGAGAGGATCAACCAAGACTTCTGTGACGGCGTAAGACAGCGTTATCCTAACGACGAAGAGCCTGTCCGAAGGATGTCTGTCATCAATAATGATAAAGTCCGAATGGCCAATCTTTCGATTGTCGGCTCTCATGCGGTTAACGGTGTTTCTGCCATTCATACGGAGATTTTGAAAAAATCGGTCTTTCGTGACTTTTACAATTATTGGCCGAATAAATTTATCAATGTGACAAATGGTGTCACTCAGAGGCGCTGGCTCTACCTTTGCAATGGAGATCTTGCTCATTGGATCACAAAAAGGATTGGCGATGGGTGGATCACCCATTTCGAAGAGATCGATAAGCTAAGAGATTTTGCCAAAGATCCAGAGTCAAAAGCAGAGCTCCAAGAAGTTAAACGAAAAAATAAGCAAAAGCTCATTGATTTTGTCCGCCATACGGTCAAGATCAAAGACGCCCATGGTCAGATTCTTGCTCCGCCTCCTGTTTTGGATGTCAATTCGATTTTTGATGTGCAGATCAAACGATTCCATGAGTACAAACGGCAGTTGATGAATGCTCTCCATGTTTTAATGCTCTACTTTGAGATCAAAGAGGGGAAGGGAGAGCACAGAGTGCCACGGACCGTTATTTTTGCTGGGAAAGCTGCAGCCAGTTATGAGACCGCTAAAAACATCATTCACCTCATTTATCTGATTGCCCGGAAGGTGAATCGCGATCCGAAAGTAAGTCCGCTTTTGAAAGTTGTTTTTATCGAAAATTACAATGTTTCAAAGGCCGAAATCATTATCCCCGCAGCCGACCTGTCAGAACAAATTTCAACAGCTGGAATGGAGGCCTCTGGCACGGGGAATATGAAATTTGGGATGAATGGGGCTCTCACCATTGGTACTGACGATGGCGCCAATGTGGAGATGAGGGAAGCGGTCGGAGATGAACATTGGCCCTTTCTTTTTGGATTGACGGCAGACGAGGTGGCTGCGTTGAGATCTTCTGGTAAATATCACCCACAAGATGAACTTGCCGCCGAACCCCTCATGCGTCGTGCTGTAGAGGCTTTGCGCGATGGCACCCTGACAGAGAATGACCATGAAAAAAGTGCCCTTTTAAGCCTCTATCGCCAGCTCGTGGAAGGAAGCATCGAATCTCCAGGCGACCGCTATTTCGTGATCAAAGATCTTCTCCCTTACTACAACACTCAGAAGAAAGTAGATCTTCTTTATAGCGATCAAGATGCTTGGGCGGAAACTGTCATATACAACATTGCTGGCATGAGCCGTTTCTCAACAGATATTTCGATTAAAAACTATGCGGATAAGATTTGGGGAATAGAACCCTGTCCGCCCGATCCTGCCATCCTTGAAGCTGTCCGTCAAGAATACCGTGAGTACGACCGCTGCCGCATCTACTAAAGAGGATGGTTCTAATTTTGATTGTTGATCTTTTCGATTTACCTTCTAGAACATGTAGCCGACGCCGCCGCCAATGTTCCATCCGCCGCAGTTAATCCTGTGATTCACAACATTGGGCTTGTGATGGGAAGGAGGATCCACCGTAACAAAAGAGTAAGAACCGAAGAAATCAAAGAGATAATTCTCGAAGAGTATTTTCTTTACCCCTGCTTCTAAAACACCGCCAACAGCCTCTTTATGGATGTCTCTTTGTACAACAGGGTTATGGTTGTGGTTGTAAATTAAATAGTATTTGCCACCAAAACCAAAGTAGGGAGAGAGCTTAAATCTGCCGAGGGGAGGTAAAATGACTTTCAATCCTAGTGTGATAGGGACCAGTTTAAAGGTCGAGTGGTCTCCAAGAAATAAGGAGCGGCCTTTTAGCTGAACATAATCAACTGCCCCCCAAAGAAAGATACGGTTAAAAATCGAACAGGGATCACAATTTATAGGAAGTAAAAGGGATAACTGGTAGTTAATTCCTTTGCTATGAAAAATCTGATTGACGGCCTTGTTGGCTGAAATGAAATAACTAACATTTATTTCTGCATGGAAATTATCGACAAGCCCTGTCTTCCCATCGACGCACTCTTCGCAAAAGGGGAAAAAGCACCCTGAACAATAGCTGCACTCATTTTCTTCGAAAGATTCACAAGATTCAATGCTGTAGGGGCAAAGGTCCTCGGCTAGAGCAAAACAAGGAAGCGCGAAAAGGGAAATGGCTGTGGCTAAAATGATATTCCAACTTTTCATAGGGCTTTTTCCTTCAGGGGCATAGTCTTGGAACGGTTCATTATTTTGGCTCTCGTGCTGGAATAAAAACTTTAACAGGAGAACTTTTGTTCTTCTTTTTAACGGCTATCACTTCATAGGTATAGCTCAAATTTAAAGAAATATGTTGGTCGTTGAAAATAAATGTCGTTGTATTGGCAGCGGGAATTGTCGCAATGAGTTTCTTATTTCGGAAGACGGTATAAGAAGTTACACCTTCTGTTGAGCTGGCAGGCCATGTCAGTTGATTGACATATTCTGTTTGAAAAGGAAAGCGATTTTCTACAGTTTGACCTGCTAAAAGAATGGGAGGGGCTATAGGCTGGGGCGAAGCAGCAACGTTTGTTAAGGGATTTATATCAAGTTGAGTCGGGCCAACGATGTTAAAGGGCATAAAGGGTGAGTTGGGGGACACTGTGGCGTAGTGAATAGAAAAATCGGTGGCCACCCAAAAAATGAAGCCCTGGCCATTTGGATTGATCGAAACTTGCGGGAATGCTTGAGTGACATTTAGCGTAGTTCCACTTTCTAAGATAATAGCTGAAGACCAGCTATTTGTAAATGAACTATACATCGAATAATTTATGCTCAAGGAAGTGCTCGTTGAATTTTGCCAAACAAGGAGGGCATTTCCATTGCTATCTACTGCAATCGAGGGAAGTGTAGGATTAGGAGAGGTGTCAAGTGGGGCTGAAAGAGTCCAAGTATTGGTTTCCGCATTATAAGTAGCTCCCATCACATCATAAGAAGGAATAGTGGTTTTATTGAAAGCCTCTTCGAAGCCCACAACAGGAGAGCCATTTTCAGCCAATACAAGCTGAGAACTTGAATGTTGTTGGCTAGGTTGAGTGATTTGGCCGTCAACAATACTTGTATCCCAAAAGGCACAGAGATCGCGTGCATTTCCCCAGAAAAAGAGAGCCAGAAAGAGATACAGACAGGGTTTCGCATTATGTAGCATCATTTGCCCAAAACTAAGGTGAAGTTCCTTCATTTCATATCTCGATTTAAAGATTCAAGAAAAAAATAAAAATTTTGACGGATGACGAGCAAGAAAAAGCCATGACGGTTTAAAGTCACGGCCTGCCAAAAGACACTAAGGGAAAATAAACTGGATTTCTGCATCTTTCTGGTTAACCTCACAACAGAAGTGAAGTTCGTTCATTTCACATCTAAAGGCTTTAACTTAAGAAAAAATTTTCTATTTTTCCTTTTCACAACGTTTTTAAGGAGTTTATTTGGGGGGAGGAGGAGGAACTTCTGGCGGAGGAAGGATGGGGTAATCGGGGAAATCCCAGTTTTCAAAAAGCTCTTTGAGCTTACCGCTTGCGGTTAGAGTGGCCAGGTCGTGGTTAAATTTGGCAATGAGATCTTGTCCAGCAGGGGTGTTGGGGGCAAAAAGACGGATGCCCGCGTTTGTTAAAGGAGGGGGGACGAAACGGAGCACATCTTTATGGATCCGGTATAGGTAAACATAGGCGGCAAGAGTATCCAGGACAATCCCGTCGACCCGTTTGGTGAGGACGAGGTCAAAGAGTGTCCAGATTGTTTCTGCTGGGACGATTTTGAAGGTGGGGAGTTTATCGAGAGCTAGGTAGATCGAGGAATTCTTGATCACACCAATCGATTTTCCTTCGATCTCTTTGTTATTTGTGACGGGTGAGTCTGTCCGCACGACAAGGATCGACCCAAGAGGGAAAAAAGTATCAGATTCTAAAAGACCAGGAAAAATGGCTCTGTTGTCATTCCCATAAAAGATAAAGCCAGAAATAGTCCCTTTAGCAAGCTCCGAGCGGAAATAATCTCTCCCAACAGTGATGGGTGTAAAAGAAGAGGGCATCTCATCTAAAAGATCGTTGGTCAAAGCCAGAATGGAAGGCTCTTTGCCAAAGAGGTCTGCACCAAAATTTTGGGGGTCGCGCCCGATTTTGATGCCGCTTTCCATCATTTTAGCGGGATAAAAAAGATAAATGAGGAGAAGGAGAGCAATCCCTCCCAACCAAAGAACTTTGCGATTCATGTTTTCTTACTATAGTCTTTTTACCTTATGCCAGAAATAGCTTATGTTCTAGTCAATTTTGGGGGGCCTCGAAGTTTAGATGAGATCCCCTCCTTTCTAACTTCTCTTTTAACAGATAGAGATGTCATTCGGACCAATCTTCCTCGCTTGCTTCACCGGCTCCTGTTTAGCCGCATCGCAAAAAAAAGAGTTAAGACTGTCGAGCGGGATTACGAAGAGATGGGGGGGAAATCCCCTATTTTTGATGACACTGAGGCCCTTGCGAAACAGCTTTCTTGCCAGATAGGTGCACCAGTCATCACGTTTCATCGCTACTTGGATGCAACTCACGAAAACTTTAAGAAAAAAATTTCAGCTTTAACCGCTTCTGAAATTCGAGTTCTCCCCCTTTTTCCTCAATTCACTTATGCCACAACTGGCAGCTGTGCCCGCTTTTTCGAAGAACACCTTCCTTGGAATGTTGTGACGAGACTCAGGTGGGTCCGTTCCTACCCCGACCACCCTGCTTTTATTGCCCCTTTTGTGCGTCAGATCAAAAAAACACTTAAGTTGAACGGATTAAAAGAGGAAGAGACATTCCTTTTCTTTTCAGCACATGGAGTGCCGCTCTCATTCATTGCTTCAGGTGATCTCTATTTAGATGAGTGCAAACAATCTTATCAGGCTGTGATGAAGTCTTTTCCGGAGAGCTCCTCACTTCTGGCTTTCCAATCTCAGTTTGGAAAAAAGGAATGGATCAAGCCATATACCCAAGAGCTTGTAAAGGATGTTGCACCATGGATCGATGGAAGAAAGAATCTCCTTTTCTTGCCGATTAGTTTCACCTCCGATCATGTTGAAACCATTCAAGAAGTTGGAAAAGGTTATCTCCCTAAGGTGGAACAACAAGGCATTAAAGCATTTCGAGTTCCTGCCCTAGGGTTAGATCCCGAATGGATTCAAGGATGCCAAGAACTATTGCAGTCATCTTTTCTTTCTAATAATCAAATGTTGATTCGCCGATTAGGCTGTAAGTCTCTCTGTTTCAGCTGTCGAAAGCTGTGTAGTAAATAAAATATTTAAAAACTAGTATCCCGAATATGGGACCTCACAAGGAAAAATGGGACGCGGGCCGGTTTGCGATCAACATGGATCGGATCGGTTGTATTATCCTCGGCGGAGGACAAGGGACTAGGCTTTTTCCTCTAACAACGAGAAGATGTAAGCCGGCTGTGCCATTTGGCGGGCGGTATCGTTTGATTGATATCCCCATTTCTAATGCCCTTCATGCAGGGTGTGAAAAACTTTTTATTTTGACGCAGTTCCTCTCTTCTTCGCTCCATCGGCATATTTCACAAAGCTATCCCAATCTATCAACGACCAAAGGGTTTGTAGAAGTTTTGGGTGTCGAACAAAAATCAACTAACAGCGGTTGGTATCAAGGGACTGCTGATGCGGTGCGCCAAAATCTTTCTTATCTGACTGAAACCCCAGTCGATTATTTTCTTATCTTGTCGGGGGACCAGCTCTATAACATGAATTTGCAAGAAATGATCGCCTTTGCCTTTGAAAAAGATGCAGATTTGGTTGTTGCAAGTCTCCCTGTTGAAGAGAAAGAGGCTAAAAGGATGGGTCTCTTAAAGTTAAATGACAGTCAGGAGGTGGTCGATTTTTATGAAAAACCGCAGGATGATGCGATCTTAAAACTTTTTGAAGTGCCAGCCTCGATGAAAAAAAGGGTGCCCAAAAATTATTTAGGATCGATGGGAATTTACCTTTTTAAGAAGCAGACTTTGATCCAGCTGCTTGCAGATGACCTGCGTGAAGATTTTGGCAAGCACCTCATCCCTACTGCTGTTAAACAAGGGGGAGTCTATTCCTATCTTTTCGATGGGTATTGGGAAGATATTGGAACAGTAGAGACGTTTTTTCATGCCAACTTAGCCCTTACAGCTCAAGAGCCTAAGTTCCAATGTCATTTAGATCATGCTCCTATTTATAGCGGGGCTCACCATCTTCCAGGGCCAAAAATAAAAAATACCCGTTTGAAAGAGACCATTGTATGTGAAGGGAGTTTGGTGTCCGCTGACAGAGTAACCCGTTCAATTTTAGGCCCGCGTACGATTGTTGGTGAAGAAACAGTGATTGATTCTTCTTACATCATGGGTAACGATTATTACGCCCATCCTGCGGAGCTTCGCAACCCGCATATGCCCAGCATAGGAATGGGGTGTGTGATCAAAAATGCGATTATCGACACAAATGTCTTCATAGGGAATGATGTTGAGATCACAAATCGGGAGAAGCTGACCCATTACGATAGCGATCTTCTCTTTATTCGCGACGGAGTGGTGGTCATTCCTCATGGTGTACGTATCCCAAACGGTTTTAAAATTTAGGCCTTAAAGTTTGAAAGTTTTTGCGATAGCCGATCTCCACCTCTCTCTTGGAGTTCCGGGAAAAGCGATGGACCCTTTTGGTCCTGTCTGGAAAGATCATCCAAAGCCCCTTGAAATCTACTGGAGAGCCCATATCGGCCCCGAAGATCTGATTTTAATCCCAGGGGATATCTCATGGGGAAAAAAATTAGAAGAGGCCCTGCCCGATCTAGCGTGGCTTGATAGCCTGCCAGGAACTAAAGTCCTTTTGGAGGGAAATCACGACTATTGGTGGTCATCCCTTAAAAAATTAAGAGAACTCCCCTTTAAAACGCTCCATTACATTCAAAATAATGCCCTTCGCTTTGGCGACATCGTCATTGGGGGGAGTCGTCTTTGGGATACAGAGGAATATTCCTTTTTTGTGCCAAAGAAAGATTTTGTAGGAGTGGCGATGAAAGAAAAGCATTTCGACCCTGAAGAAAGAGAAAGGATTTTTGCTAGGGAGCTTAATCGGTTACAGGAAAGTCTCAAGCTGATGGGCGAGGGGAAAAAGATTGTTTTGACCCATTATCCGCCTATTGGCAAAGAGCTAAAACCATCAAGAGCTTCCGAGATCATCGCAAAATCAGGCGCCACTTTATGTCTATTCGGCCATCTCCACAATTTCCCACCGGGTAGCCTTCCCTTTGGAACGGCTAATGGCGTTGACTACAAGCTCGTCAGCTTCGACTACCTGAATGGCATCCCCTTCGAAATCACGATCTAAAAACAGAAGCTTTGCCATGTCCTTGATCCTGTTAGCGGAAGAGGAAGCCGAGGTTCAGTCCAAAGTTGAAGACGGGACGAGGGCGGGGAGCTGGTACAAAGACAACTCGGCGTACTGGCGGAGCTGGCAGAACAACAATTTGTTGCGCTGGTTGAGCAGGCAACACATAGACCGTCCGTGGTTGGCGATGGTAGCAGCAACGAGGGCATGCCTCTAAAGCTGAGCCAACGGAAAGAAGAGATAAAGCTAATAAAATAACGTATTTCATATAATGACTAATGGTTTTTTCTTTCGATATTACATTGTGCGACAAATAAAATCTATCTTTACACTTTTCTTGTTAGTTTATGCCATTCAGGCTGAAGAGGTTTATTTGTGGCATGCTCTCGATGGTCCTTTAAAAGAGTCTTTTGAAAAGATCGTGGATGATTTCAATCCTTCTCAAGGAGACATCAAAGTAATTCCGCTAAAGCAGGCAAATTACAAAGTGTTAGTAGAAGAAACTTTGTTAGCATTTGAAAATAAAAAACATCCTCATATTGTTCAAGTTTATGAAGTCGCAGCCCCAACTTTTATTGCGAATGAAGCCCTTTATAGACCTATAACAGGCATTGATCCCTCCCGTTTTATGGATGTGGCTCGCCGTTTTTATTCTCGCGACGATGGACAGTTGGCAGCGTTGCCTTGGAATGCCTCCACTGGGATCCTTTTTTACAACAAGGAAGCTTTTCAAAAAGCAGGCCTAGACCCTGAATCTCCTCCTAAAACTTGGGAAGAATTTGAAGCGGTCGCCCTTGCACTAAAGAAAGTTGGGATTATCGGTTATACGACAGCATGGCCCTCTGCCTACCATCTTGAACATGTTGCTTCTCTCCATAACATTCCGATTGCAACAGAGGAGAATGGTTTTGGGGGAAAAGGGGCCCAATTAAAGTTGTCCCACCCTCTCTTGATCAAGCACTGGAGCAAAGTAGCAGAATGGCATTCGAAGGGGTATTTCTCCTACCGGGGGAGCTTTTCTGATGAGCCAGAAAAGTTTTTCACGGATGAAAAATGCGGTATCCTCTTACAGGGAGCTAACCGTCTTCCCCTCTTACTGCGTAAAGCAAGCTTCCCTATCGGTCTCGGACCTATTCCCTATTGGAAAAGCGAAGTAGAGACTCCCTATACGCTCAACACAGGAGGAGGGGCCCTCTTTGTGATGAGTGGTTTTTCAGAGGAGCTCTATGCAAAGATCCAACCCTTTTTAAAATACCTCTCATCTCCAGAAGTGCAGACAAGGTGGCATCAAGAGACCGGCTACCTGCCAATTTCCAAAGCGGCCTATGAAAAATCTTTGCATGAGGGGTTTTATGAAAATCATCCCGCCCACCGCATAGCAGCTGAAGAGGTCCTTTGTCGTCCGATAGGCAAATACTCGTTTGGGGTTCGATTAGAAAACTATATCGAATTGCGCGAGCAGATCGTCTCTCAGTTCGAAAAGCTCCTCAGGGGGGAGTTGACTCCCCAGCAAGCGCTCGAATTTCCCAATTGAACCCTTAGGGAATTAATTTGTTGGTCATTCTCCCTATTGCGGAGAATGCTTGTTGGGTTTGTTTAGGACAATAGTGATAAAATAATTTGACTATTAGACGGGAATAAATTCAGGCAAATAGACGCTACAGGATTTAGAGCCCTAACTTATTTCGTGGGCGCCAAATTATCGATGAGCTCCATAGCTTTTCCCGAAATTTTATGAAAAATATTAGGTATGATCTTTTCTGCCAATTTGCCGAATAAGACAGGAGAGGCAATGTGGAAAATAATTCTGGCGATGAGGCCTAAAGGAAACGGCACTTGGGAAAATAGTTTGGGAGCAAAAGCATTTAAAGCGATCCGACTCAGTTCAAAAATAATTGAAGGGAGTGTACCAAAGAAAAGGCCGGTGACCAGCCCATCACAAACTTTTCTCCGCAGGGAATCATTGTCAGCGTCAGAAAAACTCATGAAGAGAGGAACTACCGTATTCAGAGGAACAGTTATGGCAATAGAAGAGGCAACTTGAAAAAGCATAATAATTCCTTAAAGTGATAAGTAATTTTGCAAAAAAATGATTCTTGCAAAATACCTGATCTTTGACAAGGTCAAAAACCATAAATTAAGCACAGATTATTAGTTATCTACTTTAAGAAAATAAAAAGGATTACCCGAGATTTAAAACACTCAGCAGTTTTTTAAGGGAGGGGTCGTTAGGAGTGAGGGGCTCCATGGGGGTTTTTGGCGGCCTTTGGTTGATGAGGGTATCAACTTCGTAGGCGATTTCATCGCGGTCTTGCCGTTGAAAATAATCAAGACAGATGACGAGCAGTTCTTGGAGGTCTGCCTCGATTTTAAGAAGATGGGAAGCCTCTTTGACTAAAGGATAAAAGAGATCGTCATTGCCAATTTCAACTAAGACATCCATCAATTCGAAGACAAACTCAAGATCTGGTTCAGAATGAGATTCTGAAATGAGCTCTTTGATGAGTTCGATAGATCCTTTCGGATCGGAAAGAGCCATCAAACGGGCTTTTAAGAGATTGAACCATTTCAGGTCGGTCACATAATCGATGCAACCATCAATCAACTCAGAGGCGTAGTTGTAGTCACCTTGTTCAATCTGATCACTGATATAGTCATAGATAAAACTTTCTAGATCATTGGCCAGATGGCAAGAGATCGTCTCAAAGACATCGATAGGATCGTTCCCTTCGTCGGTGTTTTCTTCGAGGGTCTGCATAAGGGTCGCAACGTCGTCTTGCAATTCGGTCGTGTCACTGATGGTCCCAGCATCGTAGGCCCAAATCAGATGATCGAGATGGTCGGCAAAGACCGAAAGAGATTGTTTTTCAGGTAAATATCTTCGCCAGAGTTCAAAAATTAAGAGGTAGATCGCGTCGGCTTCCTCAGGGGAGATATCCCTTCCGCCAATGAGGCTGTCGGTGAGATCTTCAGGCGCTGGGTGGGGTTCGGCGTAGGTTAAAAAACTGTGTTTATCCAAAACAATCTCTTTTTCCTTAAGCCTTCTAAAAATCTCGTCAGGACTCAAATCACGAAGATTTTCTATTTGCCATGGCTCAATGCGAGGGTCGGGATCTTGTACCCATTGCATGCGGATGAGGTTGTAGAGGGCTTTCCTCTCGATTGGCAGGTCACGCTTCATGAATTGATTAGTGTCTCAAGTAATAGAATTTCTTCAAGAGCTTTTTCAAAAAGCTCCTCAAGTTTTTGAAAATGAGTTTCAATAGCGTGAAGACCGGTAGTATCCAATTGATGTCCTAGGAAATTCAGAATCTACGAATCTCGTCACTTTATTGCAATGATGGAAGATAAGGGTACCGTTCCTACCTGCTTTTTTGAAGCGATAAGTGCAAAATCGCCCTCACTTTTAAGAATTTTGACGGTCTCTCCCGACAAAAAGGGGGAAAAAGAACCCTCTTTTGGAAAAACAGGCGACAAAACAATCGCTCGGTGCTCTTGTCCCCAAGGGCTCAAGAGAAAAAGGGTGATGAGGAGAGAAAGAGCAGCCAGGGTAAGGGACCTTTTCCACAAGGCAAAGATAACAAGTGGCAAAATGAGCCAGCGAAAGAAGGTTGTGATCAGATCATAAAGGGGGAAAGGGCTCAAAGGAAGTCCCGCTCGTGACTCAAGGGAGTGGATTTCGTAAGAGATTGTCCTATCCCAAGGGCGAGATCTCCACTCCCGTTGCAAAACAAGTAGGCTTAGAGGGATTTCTCCCTTTTCAAGCAACTCATTGGCGGTGGGATTCAACAATCGGAGAGGGGGAAGTTGATCCTTTGGGTAAGTATGTTTCGTTAGAGGAGGCAATGGATTTGCAGGTAAGGGAAATGGGGAGCTTTTCCAAGTTATATATTTTCCGTTCGTTGGATCAAGCGCTGACCAAGAAAGAGGAGGAACCTCTTCAATCCCAGGGATGAGGGGGGCTAAACGGAAGGTAAAGGTCCTTTCGTTTCCCGTACCGGTGATTTTGATGGGTAGATCATCCAGATGAAAAAAACCAGCCAGGCCAGGCTCGCAGTTGAGAGGAGGGAATACCAGGCTATCCACTCCGTTGCCTTTCACTTTCCATTGGAACGTGATCCAATCGCCTATGCTGATGGGAGTAAGATCAAAGGTAAACTCTCCCACCGATCCATTAAAGAATGGGGGGCGTCCCTCCTGAGGAAAAGGGGTGACATCGACTTTAAAAAGGGGGAGTTCACTTTTAATTTTTTGATAAGGGATGATTTTACCCTCTTTGATGGCGTAGAGGTAACCTTCGATATGAGAGGCCGGAAGGATAAAAGTTCCCCCCTCTATCGGCCTAACTTTTTGACTGATTTCCTGGACGCGGTAGTCTAGCTCATCCCGTTCTTCGATGATCTTATCCCCTACTTTTTCGAACCCTTCCGCGGGGTTGAGAAGAGGAAGATCTTCTGCTGTCAGCTGAATCTTTCCCCGGTAGCGAATCTGGTACAGAAATTTTCCCTCTTGATTCGGGTACCAAGGGGTAGGAGATTCCACAAAAGCTTTCAAATCTAGAGGTCCTCTAAGACCCACCTCTTGGCTTGTGGCTAAAAAGAAAAAGAGGAGCAATGTCACCATAGAACCTCTTTCGGGGGGGGTGAAGAGGGCCTTTTGTCTTTCTCTAACATTTCAGAAAGATGCTCTAGTCGTTCAGATCGGACCGGTTCACTTCCTTTGGTTTCAACCTGGTCGAGCTCCTTTTTACTGCTTTTCAAATAATTTAAACCTTCAAGAAGTAAAGGGTAAACCGTTGCTAACGGCTTCTCATGTTTTTGAAAGGCTTGTTCCCCTCTTTCAAGAAGAAGGGTCCCCTCTCCGAGCCTTTTGGTGATCCCTTCCCAGCTCGAAAGAGCGCAGCCTTGAGGCAGAATTTGTTCCTGCCGCTCAATCACCGTGCCCCACCACTCTTTTTTCCGCTTCAGAATTTCTCCCAAACGCTCTTTTAGCAGATTGTAGGAGCTAGAATTTTCTCCATTTTCAAAGGGGAGCGCCGTTAAATTTTTCAAAAGGTTTTCGATTTCACCGATCGTACTTTCTAGCTCTAAAGGAGAGGGAAGAGGGGAAAGAGTTTGAAAAGAGGGCTGTGGTTTTTGCTCAAAAGCTTTTTGAATCGCCTGACGAGTAAATGAATCATGATCGTCCATCTGTTGAAAGGTCCCTAAAGCCTCTATTGTTGCTCCTCTTTTCAGATAGGAGAGGCCGAGGTTGTAGAGGATGCGATTTTTACTTTCCGATGTGATTTCAGTAGAGAGAAGCCCTTTTAAAAATTCCTCTCCCTTTTCCGGAGCACCCGCTTCTACTAAGGCGGTGCCATAGGTAAAAAGAGAGGGATCACTCAACAAAAAGAGAGCTAAAAAAAGGATCACCGTTGAGACATTCCAAAAAGAGCTGCACCTTGAAGGACGATCTCCGCGTCATTTAGGATGGCTAGAGAAAATTCTTTTAAAAGATACCCCATCCTTGGATGTTCATAAAATAGATGGGCTTGTTCTTTGATCGTTGGAGCGAGAGAGCTGACAATTCCCCCTGCCAAAAAAAGACCGCCTCTTGGCGACGTCCTAAGAGCAAAATTTGTTGCCTCATTTAGGAGCATTTCGACAAATATTTCGACTGCTTCTCCTCCATCCTGAACCACCTCCTCAGGGGTGATTTTTTCTCCTGTCAAGCTATGGTGGATGAGTTGTAAACCCCCTCCCGACAAAAAGGTTTCAACTTCTAAGGGAAATCCTATTTTCTCAGCCAAGTCTTTTTGTCGTTTATTCTGCGGGGCAAAGATGCAGTGTCCCCCCTCCGAGGAAAGAGGCATCCAACCATCATTAAAAGGGACAATGATCCCCTCTCCCAGGCCCGTACCGGGCATGATCAACCCTTTTACACCCCCTTTAGGGATCCCTTCCATATCGAGAAAAGGAAGTAGATAGACAGCGGCCTCGAGATCGTTCAGTAATTTGACATCACAATCAAAAAATTTTTCTAATTGAACCTTGTTAAACACCCAATCGAAGTTGGGCATAACAATTGTTTCGCCATCAGATGGGCCGGCTGCTGCGATCACAACTCGATCAATTTCTTCCTCTTTAAACTCCGACTGGGAGAACCACTCTTGTAGAGAATGGAAGCGATCGTGTCTCAAATTGACCCCGATTTTTTTTTCTTCACCCTCGAAAAGGGCCCCTCGTAAACGGGTGCCGCCCACATCAAATACCAATAATTTCTCAGCCATCTTTCCCTTTATTCACAGCGCCTGTACAATTTCAGCTCTATCTTTTCTTTTTTACATGATTTGCAGGTATGGCGGAATTGGTAGACGCGGTAGACTCAAAATCTACTCCTATTTATAGGGTGCTGGTTCGATTCCGGCTATCTGCAATTCACCGGACAAAGTCTCGTAAAAGAGGTTTTGTCCGGTTTTTTCATTTTGTAACCCATTGTTTCTCTGCAAGATAAGCGCAAGTGCAGGGTTCAATGGAGTGGTTCGATAACTATCTTTCCGAAAATGTAATTTTGCGGGGAATATCGAACCGAGCAATTTTTGCTTAATCTCAACATTAGCGTTCATATAAAACCCACTCAAATTGCTCAAAAGAGGTATGCCGAAGCGCCAATACTTCATAAATCCTGTTTCGCTGCTTTCTTGCAATTCGATCTTCTTCCTCAAAATAGCAATCTCTTCTTTCAATTTTGGAATCATACGAGAATGCGAATCTCTATCAATTTCTCGATTCAATAGCATGTCGTCGCATCGGCCAATCTTGTCTTCTTGATCTTTGATGCGCTCCTTTAGCCCCTGAATCTGCTTCTTACGATCTCCTTCATTGGACTTGAACGTGTCTTCAAGGATAGCCATATATAGTTCAGAAACTTCGGTTGGGATCGTTAAGGACTTCAGATAATCATCCAATTTATCGTTCAGAAAATGAGCACTGAATCTTGTCTTACACGTGTTTTGGCAATGATAATATCCATAATAGTTTCCATTACGGCTTTTGGAAAGGCTTCCAGTCAAATTTCGACTGCATTCGGGACAAATAAGAAGTCCGCGAAGCGGAAACTCCTCCCGTTGTTTGACTTTGCCTGTAGGAATACAATTTTTTTCAGTTATCTTTTTAAGAATTAAATCGACTTGAAAAAAAAGATCTTCGCTTATCAAAGCTTCATGCAAACCAGGAATATAATATTCCTCTTCTTCATGAAATTTAGGTACTTTTGTGAAACCCATGTAGGTTTTGTTTCGTAGTAACTTATAAAAAGCGCTTCTACCAATCTTAAGATCTTTTTTTGAGAGAATTTTGCGAACAGCATCGATTGAATATATGCCTAAGGCTACAACTTCAAAAGCTTCCTTTATTAGAGTAGCATTTTCATCTGGCACTATAATTGATTTACCACCAGAACTTCTTTCCCTTTTATAGCCTAATGGAGGGGGGCCAGTATATCTCCCTTCTTTTCGGGCCCTGACAATCCCCATTGTTGTATTCAACGCTCTTCGACTGTTCTCCATTTGTCCTTCGCCAATCTTAAGTGCACGAAAAAGATGAAAAGCAGGGTCGTTTGGAGAAATTGTTTCCTCCAAACATTTTATTTGCACACCTAATGCTTTAAGACGGGAAATTTCTACATAAGCTTGCTCAACATTTCGAGAAAAACGATCCCACCTTACGATATAAATATAACTAATTGTTTTAGGATTGTGGAGGATATATTCAAAGAGCTCTTTAAAAGCAGGGCGATGTTCAAATGTTTTAGCAGAATATCCATCATCTTGAAAATGCTTAACAAGCTCCACATTATCTTTTTGACACTGGAGCCTAAGAAGTTCTTCTTGATAGCCCAAGCTATATCCGTGAATCGCTTGTTCTTCTGTCGACACCCTTGTGTAGATGATCGCTTTCTTGACTTCTTTGGGTTTGTTTGTAAAACTCATATTCAATTTGACTTAGTTTTGTTAATTGCTCTTGAATGATTTTTATTTCTGCTTCGCTGTATTTTTTGCCATTTTTATGGAGGATCTCCTGGCAAGTTTTTAATGAAATCATCACTATATCCATAGTGAGTGACAATGGTTCCGTGATCAGCGTGAAGCATGGTCGGTTCTAAAAGCACGATGGTCAGTCTATGCATATTTTATTTCCCTTTAATCCAATTTTATTCTTGTTGTGAGCTTTGTTGATACATCAATCCCTTTAGCAACTCTTGTTGTGATGATGGCATCTTTTTGATTTTCTCTAATCTCCTTATAGGGCACATCTCGTGAAAAACCTCTTTCAATCTCAATATTTGATATCTTATCATCAGCCTTCGATATTTTTATGGAGTCAAAGTCTTCCCGATCTATTAGATCGCAAATTTTATTTTGTTCATCGGTCAGTGTGCGTTTACAAGGAAACTGCGATACTATTTCAATCTTTTTGAAGATCTTATTCATTAAAGGATTTAAATGTATCACTGTACAATGATTCAAAAGACCAACTTCCATTGCACCGATCATTTCTTCATAAGATAGAAATTCGGAATCCCCTTGAGAAGATATTACAAAGAACGTGGGTGTTTTAAAATACAAGGCGTCAATTAGGTAATAATCAAAAAATTTCAACTGAGAACCAGGAATTTTTTCAAAAAAAATAGATTTAACTTTTGATATAGAGTTTAGAGAAATTCCCATATTCCTTAATTCAATGATCACATGTACCCAAATGGCCTCTACTAAATTAAATCTCCTCCAACCAGATCCCGACTCTCGTTGACATTCAATCAATCCAATCGAATCCCAATGGTGTAGTGTTCGATATGAAAGTGTGTCAATTTTCAATTCACAATTTCTCTGAGAAAGCACTTCAAGATTTCTCATTGCCTGCGTTGAGTCGATGAGTTTGTTTAGATTAGTGACAAACCTATGCCCTCTAAAAATGGTTAGCATAGAGCTTCGAATAGAAGTTGAGTCAGCATCATTTTGCTCTTGAAGTGGTTCGTTTTCTTGCATGAAATCCTCCTATATAAAAAATATAATGTTACATATATGTAAGATTTTTGCAAGATAAATCAAAATCCTTCCTCATTCAAAGTCGGCAACAGTAAAAATTTGGTCAAAATTCAGTAAAGAATTGGAAGGGTTTTTTCTTTGAACATGTCTTCTAGAGTGAACGTATCCTCATTGATACCTGTATGCAATTCGATATCAGAAATACTCTCTTTCAGCTTGTTCTCAATGGTAAAGGCAATGGAAATTAAATCCTTTGTCCCAACGTTTTCAAAATTTCGTTTAGAAATTTCTTCTAAGATTCTACTCAAGGTGCTAGCCAAAGCTTCAATTTTCTGTATTTTGAGAAGCTTATATTGCTCTATTAGCTTTTCGGAATTGAAATAGACAAGATTGGCCACCTCTTTCGAAAACTCTTGGTTCCATTTAATCAAGGTCGGCTTTGAAATGCCCATCTCAGCTGAAATCTTATCAAAAGAGAGCCCTTGAGCCCTCAACTGGATAAAGTTCTCTTTGTTTTGCAAATCCTTCATTAAATCTACACCATTAAATATTAACCATTTGAGTTCTTATGATTTTCTCTCGCGTATTCTTTTTCTAACCAATCTAGTGCGGGCTGTGGCACTCCTATATATTTTTTAATTATCTCTGAAATAAGAAGCAACCCGTTGGAGCCATTTGTAAAGATAATAATTGCATTTTTACTACTTTTAGACCCTAAAATAAAGCTTTTAAATCCTCCATTATCTCCCCAATGCCAAAATGAATCTCCCATTTTAGTGCACTGAATTCCCCATCCCAAACCCCACGAGACTGAATTTGAGAGTTGTCCTGTATAGTTCTCAATAGAATTAGTGCTGCCTTCCTGCACTTTAATTTGGGGTCGGAGCATTTCATTAATGGTTTTTGAATTCAACCCCACTCCTTTTAGGATAGCTATAACAAATTTTGCATAATCTAAGGGATTGGTGTGCATTGTAAAGGCCGCATTTTGAGGTACTTCTCTTTGGTTTTCAATGGGGTTACCGTCAGCTTGTGTCCGGCAGCTTTTTTACTATCATTGGACCAAATGAAAGAGCTATGAGTCATTCCTAGAGGGATAAAAACATTTTTCTGCGTATATTCTTCTAAGGATAAACCGGAGATATGTTCTACAACCTTTTGCAAATACAAAAAACCCTCTCCTGAATAACTAAATCTTTCACCGGGTTGGAAATAGATTTTTAAGGATTCATTTTTTGGCCGCCAATTGGGAAAGCCACTAGTGTGCGTTAAAACCATTCTTGCAGTGATAGCATTAATTCTTTCATCATTTTTAATATCGGCATAACACAGGTATTCAGCAAGTGGTTTATCCAAATCTAATTTGCCATTTTCAACTAATTTTAAAATTCCATAAGTAAAGACAGGCTTACTGAGAGAAGCAGCTTCAAATATTGTCTCCCCATCGATCAGATCTTGTTTCTGGGCATTTTTTAAACCCAATTCCATATGTGCGGTAATTTCAGCATTTTCAATGATTATAAGGGAAAGTCCTGGTACTTTATTTTAATATAACTATAAAAACGACTTTTAATTTATTTAGAATATTGCTTATTGGATCTGAAATTCTTCTCATTCTTATTCCTGCCGATTCTTTTTATTCGAATGCAAAGCCATGTCTTCCAATTCCCTGACTATACTAATGGGTTTCGAGCTATCATAAGCACTTCATCAGCTGAAAATAAATTCGAGATAACAACTTCAGGTTGTGCATTGAGAACTTTTTTGTATAATTTTTGAGCTTCATTATCTGTTCTAGTGGATACCAAAATATGTTTTATTGTCGCATCTCTTTGACTCAATTCTTCTTTGATCATCTTTAAAGACTCAGAAATTAACAACGATCCAACACCGTGCTTTTGTTGGGAAGGAAGAACCGCAATCTGCTCTAATTCCAAAATAACTTCTTTGCGAAATCCACTTTTTTCTATCCATTGGACATATCCCAAGATCATTCCTTCATTTTCAGCGACAAACAATCGAATTCTTGGATATGCGCTAAAATTGCATGTAATCCATTGTTCCGAGTGCAGTTGTCTTGGAAATGCCTCTCTATGGACTTTAGCGACATTTAAAAGATCTTGTTTAGTCATACTTCTAATCTGCATTACGGTGTCCTGCTTTGTCCAAAATAGTTTTGTTCTTTTTTAAGAACCTGAAATCTTTTGATGAGTAGGTGAAGATTTGTAAAAGGATCTTCTTTAGGGTCATCATGTTGTTTGGAGGCTAAAGAGGAAGCACGCTTGCAGGCCATATCAATGAAATGAACGGTAGCGTTAAAGATTTGCACGCCATCTTTGTCGTAATTTTCAAGTCCTGGTAACTTTTTTAATGCTCTCAGCATTTGTTGAGGGCCTCCAAATCCTGATTCTCGTATTTGAAAGTGGAGATAAGGCCACAATTCAAAACACGGATTCGATACGATAGCGATAAACTTTCTAGTTTTGCATAGCTCAATAGCCTCTAGAAAAGATGATAGGTCATTATCTCGATCGAACACACAAAATACTCTATCATATTTTACTCCATCCTCTTTCGATTTGCGTTTCGCTGTATTCACGATGCTTTTTGGGTCTGTCCCATCCCCTTTGCATATATGGACATGTATGCGCAAACTTCTTGCAAGCTCGCAAAGATAATCGACTTCCGTTTCCCCTTCGCAAACAACTAAGTCGAGAGGAGAATATAAAGTGTCAGGTTTTCGATAGGAACGTATGGAAATTCTTCTAGTCATGAGAAACGAAATTTTCCTATGAATGGAAGGGCTCCATAGCGACCTTGTAGATAACCTTTGCCAATGGCTTCACCCTTGCGTGGTTTAAAATCTAAAAGGGAATAGAGGCGAGATCCTTGTTGTTCATCTTTCTGTATAAACCAAACTTGATCCCTTCTAAATAAATCACTGTCTAGTAAGGAGGTGTCATGAGTAGTAAAAATAAGCTGAGCATTCTTTTGGTTGGTTTTTGGACTATGAAAAAGCTCTATCAAATATCGAACGATATTAGGATGGAGGTGAAGGTCAAGCTCATCAACGAAAAGCACTAAACCTTCACGTAGCGCTTTCAACCAGCCTCCAGCTTGAGAAAAAAGCCTTTGCGTGCCATCAGACTCATCTAAGAATAAGTCAAAAAATACCTTTTGGTCAGAATCAAGCATTTTGTGCTGTGTTCTAACAGCTACTTTTTTTATTGGGGGTGCTTCTTCCTCAATCAAGTGAAAGTTTTCGATTCCAATATCTGCACATTCCATGAATTTGTGAATCCATGGTGCTGTTTTGGAGTCTTTTAGAAATTGAAAGGTAAGATCAGGATTAAAATAAATTTCTTGTGCAGGGCCATTTTTTAGCAAAATGACAAGTTGATCTCTAAACCATAGAAAGATAGGTTTTAACTGCTCGCTATTGAATTGCACTGCTGTGGAAAGATAGAGAGCATTGGCTCGCGTCATCTGTTCCCATACTTTATGCTCTCCCTTAAAGCTTGGTCCTTGATACCACTCATATGCTTTTGAAGAGGGGTTCCATTTTCTGGTAAACCAAGTTTGGCGATAATTTTTGGGGTAAGCGTAGAGCTCTTCGCTTATGATTTGATCCTCAGTGAGCGCTACATGATAAGTGAAACGAACATCATTACAAACGAAGTCGATAGAAAACTCACTCGGCTCATTTTGAGATTTTGCATTAAGTCGAAACGGCTGTAGGGGGATTTTTTGCTTTTCTTGGTAAGCCGTTGAAGATGCGAGAATAAACTGCTGTAGGAAAAAAATTGCTCGGATCAAATTACTTTTTCCGCCAGCATTTGGACCATAAATCACGGCAGAGCGAACAAGACGCTGACTTTGAGAAAATTCAAATGTATTTGAATCGCGCAGCTCTGACCCTTTCCCTGCGGATAGATTCAAGACTTCTTCTTTCTCGAAAGATCGAAAGTTTTTGACTGAAAATTGCAATAACAAGGGATTTTCTCCTATATACTTCTTGCGTTTCCTTTATTTTTGCAGATTTTATGCAAAATGTCTAGAAATTTTATTTGTTTTTTGGCATATTATTATTCAAATAAGTTCATATTTGGGTTATTTCGACCTGTGGCTATAAAGTTAAGGATATAAAGAACGTGCAAGACATAAGACTATTTTTAGAAATTGTAGCTATCTTTGGGAGTTCAGTTTTAACATGGTACTTAACTAAAAAATTTGAACGAAAACCGCGTTTAATCGCCGGACTAACAAGGGCTGCCCATATTAGAATTAGTAAAGAACAAATTCTATCAAATCATACATTGATCGTTAGAAATGATGGCAAAAAAGAAGCAAAAAATGTCCAAATCATCCATTTAAATCTTCCAGAACTTTATCAGGTTTTGCCGGCAGTGCCCTATACAGTTGAGGATTTAAAGGATGGAAAGGCTATCGTTTTTCCCTCTCTAGTTCCTGGTGAAGAAATTACTATTTGCTATATGTACCCTGAATTTTTGTTTGGAAACATTCATGGGGTTATAAAACATGATGAAGGACAGGCCAAATATATAAACATCTTGCTAACACGGGAATATTCACCAAGGACATTAATGGGAATGAGATGTTTGATGCTTTTGGGTATTATTACCATCACTTACTGGCTTGTTCTTTTAATCCTTAGAAGTTGGGATTACATTTTGACTCTTGATAAAACGCTTTAGCGACTTCCGCTCAACATTTTCAAGAGCTACTCAAAAAAAGAAAAGTTACGAACACTTTCCACATCACCCTCCCCCTAGAACCCCCTTTTTTGTTGTTTGTTTGTTGTTCTATTCATGTTAAGGAGGTAGGGAAAAGGGGCAAAATCAACTCTTATCAGTGCTAAACAGCCTTTTTGTAGATCTTTGATTCTTTGCCGCGCTCATCAGCAAGAGAGGATTCCATCTTTATAAAGGGTTCAAGCTCATAGATCTTGCGCATTCCCTCGACAAAATGATTCGATAATTGTCCGGTCATCGGCATTTTAACCGAATGGTTCTCACGAACCATTCGGTTTTTTTTATCTCGTATAGAGATTCTGGAATAGAAACAACAGCTGTGAAAAGTGATTGTCTACGTTTATATCAAATGTTCCACTTGCCAAAATGCTCTGCAGTTTTTGCAAATCAAAAATATCGATTTTATTCGGAGGGAAATCACTAAACACCCCCTTCGGTTGACGAGTTGCAAGCGATGTTACAATATGCCAATGGAATCTTAAAAAAACTGTTTAATTCTTCTGGTCAGCTCTACAGAGAAATGCAACCCACTGAAAAATTGAAGACGATGTTAGAGAGAGACGCTTTAAACTTGCTAAATCATCATGGCATGCTTGTCAAACGTCCTTTTTTAATTGGAAACAACTTCGGACTGACGGGTTTTAATGAAGCAGAATGGCGTTGTTGAAAAACTCCATCTGAATATCTAAGTAAATCATCAAAAACAAGTCGGGGACACCCCCGCGCCCCGTTAAGGGCCCATTCTGCCTTCTTGCTGTAGATCCTGAAACCCATTTGATTGAAGCGCTTCAAGTAACAACAGATGAGATAGGAGATGCCCAAGTACTGGGTTCTCTTCTTGAGCAGAC
>JAGVKY010000153.1 GCA_020050175.1 Parachlamydiales bacterium | reverse complement strand
TATAGCCCAGCGAAAAATGATGCACGCTCGCACTGATGAATAAAATAAGTGTAGCCATCAACCAAGAAATTTCATTCGCTAGGAATCCCTAAGATTCATTCTTTTCAGAAAATGGCAAACCTATAAACCACGCCGGTAAGGTCGTACATTGGGGCTAGAAACAGAAGGGGTAGGTCGTGGTCGTACCTTGGAGATGTCGTCGAGAGAAGCAGAAGGGGTAGGTCGTGGTCGTACATTGGGGCGAGAAGCAGAAGGGGTAGGTCGTGGTCGTGCGTTGGGGCAAGAAACAGAAGGGGTAGGTTGTGGATTGAAGGGTATGTGAGGAACATGTGGGTTGGGGGGTATGCAAAGGACAGGTTGTGGGTTGGGGGATACAGATGAGGTAGAAGGAAGAGGTGGTAAAATGGATTTATCAATTTTCCAGGTCTCTGAAATAATTTTCAGCAAGAAATCTGTAAACTTTTTCTGACTAATACGAACGCCCTTATTTGTGACATTTGACCCAAGGGTATGCACACCTAAAATAAAAGTAGAGCCATATTTATTAATCCAAATGGCACTTCCACTTTGTCCCCCATATGTATCAATCTCATACTCGAATTCTTCAGGATGGATAACGTGCAGCTTATGATCCATGCTCCACATCTGCTTAAAGTGTTTATCCCCTGGATAACCGGTAATATGGACAGTTTCTTGGTCAAGTTCAGCTTCATCACCACTTAAGAGTCCTCCCCATCCTGTATACTTTCCAATGGACCGTTTTAAAATCAATAGAGCCATATCAAACCTGGGGTCTTTGTCCTCTATCCAATTCTTAAAAGTATAGACCTTGGCGACTTCCACTTCTCCAAATGGAGCACTGCTCTCATTTAAAGCTAGATAAACTGAGATCTTGTCAGCCCATCCTTTTTTATGGTCATAGACATTGTGCGCACATGTTAAAAGATGATGAGGGCCTACCATAGACCCAGACCCTCCATAGGCTTGATTTTTAAAAATGATATTTAACTGTGCATGAAAACGGTAAGGCCACTGAATGGTATTTAAAATACGTTCACGACCATCTTTACCGCTTACCTTCATTAAAACGTTCTCTTCCTCAAATGGCTGAGGTTGTTTATCATATATCAGCACTTTTTGCTTGATATACTCCTTTGTGGGATGCTGAGGGAGAGTAGAAAGCGTTTTCTTTTCTCGATAATGGTTAAAAATATCTTTTACAAAAACAAGCGAGGGATCGTAAACATGATCGACAATACTAAATGTATTATCCCTAGCATCCGTTTCAGCAGCCTCTGCTTCATCTATTTGAGTTGGATACTGAGCCTGACTAGAAAAGTTCTCGAAACTTGAATCGGAAGGCTGCGAAAAAAAATTATAAATTGAAGATAACATAAACATAAAATACACCTCCTTCTTTTAAGGGTAAAAGTAATGATTTCTAAATCTTAACGACGACACTGTATTTCCCTTATACATTTTTGTAAATCTTTTTTAGATAAATGTAAACGCAACATGATAATGTCACCCTATCCGCAAAGAGGACGGGGGAAATCAAATGCAAGGGGTATAGCCAAAGAAATCAAGGCCAGAGTCATGGGGTTAATGGTTCAGGAAGAGTTCAGGGGATTTGGCCCTACGTTACTTCAGGAGACATTAGAGGAGGAATATGGGATTAAAGTGAGCCGGGAATGGCTTCGTCAGCAGATGGTGATAGGAGGGAAATGGCAACCCAAGAAAGAGAAGAAAGGGACGATTCATCCGCGTAGGAAAAGGCGTAGCAGAAGAGGGGTGCTTATTCAGTTGGATGGTAGTTATGAGGACTGGTTTGAGGATAGAGGACCGAGATGTTGTTTATTAGTGATGATTGATGATGCGATCTCAGAGATTATGTTCATGCGATTTGTCAAACATGAAACCACTCGAGATTATTTGGAGATGCTCAAGGATTATATAAGTTGCTATAAGCGTCCACAAGCGCTCTATAGTGATAGACATAGCATTTTCAAAGTTTCTAAAGGAGAAAGTCAAGCGTTAGATGGGCATCATAGCCAGTTTGAAAGGGCGATGAAAGAATTGGGAATTGAACTCATTCATGCCAGAAGCCCTCAGGCGAAAGGGCGTGTGGAAAGGGCCAACGGGACCCTACAAGACCGTTTAATTAAAAAGATGAGGCGTCGAGGAATAGCGACTTTAGAAGAGGGTAACAATTTAGAGGGGTATAGAAAAGAGCATAATTTAAAGTTTGCTAAACAAGCAGAGAGCGCAGAAGATGGTCATGCTGAACTAATTCCTAGCATGTGTTTAGATAGGATTTTGGTGGTTAAAGAGAAGCGCAAAATTTCAAAGAATTTAGAGGTTCATTATCAAAACATCATCTATCAACTTGAGCTAAAAAATAGCTCGAGAAGAATGCAAGGAAAAGAAGTGACTGTTTTAGAGAACTCTAAGGGGAAGATTAGCTTTGAATTTCAAGGGAAAGAGATAGGCTATTCAATCTATCATGAAATGGCAGTGAAAAAAGCTGCATTAGATCATAAAGAACTAGAAGTACTACCCAAAAAGCCTTTGACAGCTATTCAAAGGCATAGGAAAGGAATGGCGTGCAATTTTTAACGATCATTTATCATGTGAAAGAAGAAGATGATGATCAAATCTCTTTTATTAAATAGGATCATATCTTGTTTTGCACAACCTCTTATAAGTAGGTGTAAGCAGTTGAAGGTGACATTTTCATTTTGCGCAAACTAGGGGGATGGAGTAGAGGAGTCGATCAATCGAAGCTCCCCCCTCGTTAGATCCCGTAGTGCCCAACTAAGGCAACGGGCTCAAGATAATATCCTTCACACATTGATCGCTAGAATAGTCGATGTACAATCTTTACTTTTGGTAGAGGGTTTAACTTGATATAGAGTTTAAACTTCTCCCAGTTAAAGCTTTTGCGTTGACTACGCCTGTTCAACCATTTAAATCCAATCTTCGTCGCTTCATGCAAGAATTTATTCACTTGAGTCGTATTATGTGAGACTCCGTAGTATTGTACGTGTCCTCTTAGTTTGGCTTTGAATATATTCCATATCTCTTTAAGAGACATTTTGTTTCTGATTTGCTTGAACCATTCTGTTACCCTATTAAGTTTTGCCTTCATGGTTTTTGCTCTCGTCTTCAGTTTTGGAATAATCCTCCCTGTTCGAGATTTGCCCCAATAGAAGGTAAATCCTAAAAAGTCGAAATTTCCTTGTTGTACACCCTGGCCAACCAGTCTCTCTTATCGAAGGACACCAGTTTTGTTTTCTCTTCATTTAGTTGAAGTTTGAACTTTCCGAGGCGTTTTCCAAGTGTTTCTCTGATTCTTTGAGCATCTGAGTCATATTGACAACATATCACTGCATCATCTGCGTATCGAAAAAGAGCGACCTGTCCTTTACAGTTTGGCTTGACCATTTCTTCTATCCATCGAATGGCGAAGCATATGCACTTTTACTTTTGAAGGGATGACCTTTGACGCTTTCCTTGCCAAAGCTGCATATTTTGAAACAATAGATCTCTTTCGAAATTGAATTTTTAGATAGACTTTAGCTCTTGAATAAAGGGCGAGGTGGTGATGAAATTTGAGACAGTTAAGAATCTAGACGGC
>JAGVKY010000117.1 GCA_020050175.1 Parachlamydiales bacterium | reverse complement strand
AGAATGATCTACACTAAGCCTATTCAGCGGCAGAAAGATAAAACTTGGTATCAAACATGACTTTAGACGACAGACAAATTATCCTCACGGGTGCAGCCGGGTTTATTGGTTCCTGTCTAGTACGCCATTTCAACGACCAAGGTTTTGATAATCTGATTCTTGTGGATGATTTAGGGTCAGACGACAAGTGGTTTAATCTTGTAGGAAAAAAATTTAGGGAGATCCTTCCTATCCAAAGTCTTCCTCTTTGGCTTTTAGGACGTCAGGCAGAAATTCAAGGCATTATCCATTTAGGGGCCTGCTCAAATACTTTAGAGACGAATGCTGATTATCTTTTAGAAAATAATTACCGTTATTCCCAGAAACTTGCCGAATGGGCAGTTGAGAATGATGTTAGGTTCATTTATGCCTCTTCTGCAGCAACTTATGGAGATGGGTCGAAAGGTTTTTCTGATGATCATGGTCTTTTGCAAGATTTAAAGCCGCTTAACATGTATGGCTATTCGAAGCATCTTTTTGACCTTTGGGCTCAACATGAAGGTATTTTAGATCAAATAGTCGGACTAAAATATTTCAATGTTTTTGGACCTAACGAATGGCATAAAGGAAGAATGTCTTCAGCTATTGTCAAATTTGTGGATTCGATCAAAAAAGAGGGAAAGCTCTCACTTTTTGCCTCATCTGAACCTAAGAAATTCAAAGATGGTGATCAGGTGCGTGATTTTCTCTACGTCAAAGATGCCGTCAAGATGACAGCAGCCTTTTTAGAGAATGATGCTGGTGGAATTTTCAACATTGGAGCGGGAAAGGCTGAGACTTGGAATACCCTTGCAGATGCCACCTTCGGGGCATTGAATCTTCCTGCCAAAATTGAATATGTTCCAATGCCTTCCGATTTAATCGGCAAGTATCAAAATTATACTAAGGCTGAAATGGAGAAGGCGACTATTGCTTTAGATGGAAAGGTGACAACCCGTCCGCTCAAAGAATCGGTTTTTGATTACGTCAGAAATCATCTTTTGACCCACACTTTCTTTTAATATGGAAAGATTTCCTCATATTTTGAATGCCCTTGGGCCTCGCAAAGTTCTAGTTGCGGGGGATCTTTTACTCGATCGTTACACTTTTGGAAATGCCAAAAGGGTCTCACCCGAAGCACCTGTCCTTGTCCTTCAAGTAGAATCGGAAGAGGATAGGCCGGGAGGTTCGGGTAACGTCCTATTAAACTTAATCTCTTTAACAGCTCAAGTTGTTCCTCTTGGCAGAGTTGGTAAGGATCGTTCGGGGAAAATCCTAACCGAAGCCTTAGAAAAAGAGGGGATGGACATCTCCTTTGTTATCGAGGAAGAGGGATTCCATACACCGACCAAAAATCGGTTAATCGCTGAACGGCAACAACTGGTCCGCGTGGATCATGAAAGAAATGCCCCTCTATCTAAAGAAGCCGAAAAGAAGCTTCTTTCGTTGATCCCAGAAGCCATAGCCGATTGTGACGCTATAGCCCTTTCAGATTATGGAAAAGGGTTTTTATCAGACCGACTCATTGCAGCCCTTATTGAAGCAGGTCGTCAACGGAACATTCCCATCATCGTCGATCCTAAAGGGAAAAACTATCAGAAGTACAAGGGTTGCTCTCTTATAAAACCCAACAAGAAAGAGGCGATTGAAGCCTCCAGGCTTGCTCTCGATGTTGCTATTGAAGAACATGGGGAAGCGCTCCTTAAGCTTGTAGAGGCGGAACATCTGCTTATCACCCTTGGTGATGAGGGGAGTGTTCTTTTTGAAAAAAACAAACCTTGCCGTCATTTCAAAGTTGCTAAGCGAGAAGTGCGGGATGTAACAGGAGCTGGCGATACGGTCCTCGCAGCCCTCACCCTCGGCATAGCTTGTTCGCTGACTTGCCCTGAAGCAGTTGAACTTGCCAATGTGGCAGCTGGACTTGCGGTCGAACGGCTTGGCTGCGCTCGTATTTCCCTCTCAGACCTTTCTTACTATTTGCTTAAAGAGCACCATACTTCGAAGCTCTTTGATAGCCACCACCTTTTTGCCCTAAAAGAGGCTCTTAGACAACGAAGCTACCACCTTGTCGAGCTAAAAGGAACGGGGCATCTCACCTCGTCTTTCATTACAAAATTAAAGGAAATAAAAAGTCAGGATGAGCTTCTTCTCATCCATCCAGAAACTGCTCAACCTCATCTTGTTGAGCATCTTGCCTGCCTTGACATGATCGACGGCGTCCTTCTCGGCGAAGGAATTGCCTCCCTCCAATCCGAATTCCCCCCCAACCAAACCACCTCCCTCAACGTATAGGCCCTTTCTAACGTTCTCTGATTTAAATTCACCACAGAGCACGCAGAGATCGTGGAGAGACTTCGTCTACTAGGCCGGAGGCTCCCTGTGTTCTCTGTATCTCTGTGGTAAAAATAAATCAGACACTGTTAATTAACAATTTGCACGCTTAATAAAACTATTTATTTGCGATGGGTGGTGACTAAATAGAGAGGGTGCTATAGGACGGGAAGAGGGGATCATGATTGCAGGGATTAGTATCGGTCAAGCTATCAAGGCGGCCTGGAAAGGGTTTAAGGAAAATCTTGGATTTTTCTTATTAGCAACATTACTAATTGTAGCTGTCAAGATTTTGTATTACTGGTCAGTCGGGATTGATTTTGAAGATGATAAGGAAAGAGTTGGAGGATTTTTAGGGTTAATTCTTTTTATTGCGGAAACAATCTTATTACTGTTCCTCTATTTGGGGTTATTTCGAGTGTCACTCGAAGTTATTAGAGGAAACAAAGCCTCGTGGAGAGATTTTCCCTCAACCCTAAGTGATCTAACAAAATTCTTTGTTGGCTCAATCCTCTACATTCTGATCTGGTTGGCTGGATTGATTCTTTTGGTCTTCCCTGCTTTCATCTGGGGGACCAGATACGGTTTGTATCCTTTTATGATTGCTGACAAACAAGCAAACGGACTCGACTCGCTCAAAATGTCAGCTCGTGCGACTTATGGCTATAAATGGGACCTTTTTGCCCTTTTTTTAGTTCTAGCGCTTATTTCTATTGGCATCATTTTCACTCTAGGGTTAGGGTATTTTATTTTCATCCCCCTATGGTCTTTGGCGATGGCCTATTTCTATCACAATTTAACTAAGGAATAAGATGTTGAGGTTTATTTTTAATTTCATCCTTTTCGGGATCATCTTTTACCTGATT
>JAGVKY010000185.1 GCA_020050175.1 Parachlamydiales bacterium | reverse complement strand
GTTTTAGACACATGCTCCCCCAAGTTTTATGCCCCCGAAGAAGATTGGGAAATTGAGTATGAATATCAAGGCAGGTCTTCTTCCAGATAAACAAATGACATCTGTAGCTGCTCTGGATTTTCAACAACTATAGATCTGCACTCGCTAGCAAGAATTTCATCAATTTTAGAACGAATCCCCTCTAATTCTTTGCGTGTATCACTATCAATTCCCTCTTTGCATTGAGCAAGTTTTTTTAACCCAGCACGTATTGCTTTGATAATCTCTTCATTGTTTGCTTTACGCTTGCGACGATCTTTTGATGGCAGCGGCAACAACTCATCTACTCTCTCGATAATTTCGGCAGCCCCCTTTGGCTGAGTTTCTTCCAAGAATTTAATTTTTCTTTCAATATCCCCATTACGTGATGCTAATAGATAGGCTGCTCTTTGTGGAATTTCCTTAAATCGTTTTTTTAAATCTTCATTAGGAAGTAGGTCGAAAAATCCATAGTAAGCAAGCGCATTGTATGCCGTGCTCTTGCTCCCCTTAAACGCTATCTGCAACCATTGCCCAAAACTATTCCCACTTTTATTGTGGTTTTTTAAAAGCTCACGCGCTTCATTTATTTGCTTGCCCGTTAAGTAAACACTCGCTTTGTCAATGCCCTTAATCGACCTGGTAATGTCCTTCAACTTTCTAGCATCATCGACTATATCATTTTCAAGATCACCAGTCCCAATTGACTCCGAATTCTCTAATAACAACGTGTCAATGGCAATCTCTTCGTCCCGATCCAACTCAACGAAATTGAAAAGATTCTTAGCAGCATTGGCCGATTCATTTTTACCTGGATTAATTTGAGAAGGAACGTTTTTAGCTAGGAAGTTGCTTGCTAACTCTTTGGTTTTACTCATTTTCTTGTCCCCACCTTTGGCGAATCGATTAAACTACCTATTGATTTTTCCAACGTTGGACTTTTCAGGGTGTTAAATCTTTTTAGGAATTCCTCCGCCAGCGCCTGATAATCCTGCGAAACCCTGCTTGATTCGGCTGTTTCAACGACAAACTTACCCTTTAAAATCGCATGATTAACAGCTGCATCTCTTCGAACCTTAGTCTCAAAAAGTTTGCCGGGGAAGGACGATTCGATCGCGTCCGTATATGCGCTGTTAGCAGCTCCTTTGTCACTCCAAAATGTTAGAACAACCCCAAGGACTGAAATGTCATGATTCTCTTGGACAACCTCGTGGTGCTCCCGCAGGCGCTGCAAACCCAAAAGGGAATAGGGCTCCGGGGTTGCGCAGATTATATAGAACTGAGAGGCGTAAAATGCAGATGTAGTTAACCAGCCAAGAGATGGGGGCGTATCGATGAAGCAGAAATCATAATCAAGACCTCTTAGGCATTTTCGCAACCGCTCCTGATTATAGAAGTCGGCAACCAATGGGTCTCTCGTTTCGATGCCATCCAAGTAGGCATTCCCAGGAGCGATGTCCAAATTGGGGATACTCGAATGTTGAATGATCTCGTTTATCTTCTTTTTGCCGGTCAAAACCTCAGGCATAGCCTCTAGACAATCCCGACCTAGGCCGGCGCCAGATGTTAAATTAGCCTGGGCGTCAAAGTCGATCAGCAGGACCTTTTTATTGTGGTACTTAGCCAGACAAGCCCCAAGATGAAGAGTTGTCGACGTCTTGGCCGTTCCGCCCTTGAAACTGCAAAATGTAATGACTTGCATAGTCGATCCTTTTTTAGAAATGTTATACGTGTAACGAGATCCTCGCGTCAAATAAAAAGTCCAACGTTGGAAATTTACGTCGACCGCGCGAGTCCAAAGCTAGCGACCCATCTCAGCCAAAGAGTGGCCTATTTTCTCAAGGATCAGCTTCTTCGCAAACGCGACACCCTTCTCGCGGACTAGATCGTTCCAGTCGCTAACGTCTTTAGATGGCCTAGAGTCGAAAAATTCGACTTCAGCCATGGCGACATAGCGCCCAGTCGATTTTATGGCCTTTAAAGCCATGCAAACGCCTTGGTTTGCCAAGCCCATTTCTTCAAGATGTTTATCATTATCGGCGAAGATGATTATCGGGCTGTTGGGATATAGCTTTCGAAGGATCGCTACCACATCGGGAAGATTATCGGATGAGAAGGAGCACGCTGTCGGGAACCCGCTCAACTCATAACAAGTCGCAGAAGTGACATAGCTCTCAGAGACTCCGATTGGTTGACCGTCGATAGGGGAGCCAAGGATGTGGAATAGACCCTTGGTCCGAGCTCCTTTCGGCATTCGCTTTGATCCATCTGGATTCAAAAGTTGATAGCTCCACAGCCGACCACGCTCATCAAACATCGGCACGACGGCCACGTTGCCGTACTGATCAGAGCGCCTGAATCGGATCCCGTAATGTCCAACGCCTTTGCGAATGAGGTAATCAGATGTGCCAGTGGGGGAGCAATTCTGCCAAAAGCCATAGGACCGGCGAGCGGCCTCCTCATGCTCAATAGTGCGATCGTGTGTTGCAACTTGGATGAGGGGAATGGGGGGATGGGCAACTGCATCGCCAGCTGGTGGCAGGCCATAGGTCTTAAATGTGTAGGTTTTTCCGGATGGGGCACGACACCAGGTCGACAATCCGACATACCCCTTTTCCATCGCATTGATCGAGCAGGAATAAACCAATTTGCCCCGACCTTCGGTATGGCCTACCTCGTGGCAACGGACCATGCGGCCAGTTTCAAGTGATTGCACATCAAGGCCGTGACGGTGGAGGAAAGCGAGGTGCTCGTGAACTTGATCGGCGTAAGTTTTCATGGCTATGGATTATAAGATAGGCCGGAAAAAGAAGAAGGATTCCTTTTCTTCCGGCTTTTCTTTTTCCCTGGATTGAAGAGTTTTTGGGAGTTTTAGGAAAAGAGGTCGATTAGTTGAGATCGACCCGGGCCTTGAGCCCCGGCGTCAGCCGAGGGGCGACAAGGCTAATGTAACTAACACTCCGTTACCGTTACCGTCGGAAGATTTTTTTTGTAAGTCATTGATAATCAGCATGAAATTAAGTTTAGTTATGTACCCTTACACTATAAGGGTTATGTACCCTTACACTATAAGGGTTATGTACCCTTAAACGTAAGTCCCTGGATATTAGCAAATTTGTTATGTACCCTTAAAACCGTCATGATTCTAAGAGTTTCGATTTTTTCGTGGCAGTTTTGTCTGAGGAAATAATTCCTTTTTTTCTTCCGATCATTCTCTGTTTACCTTGATCTTCTAGAAATTTTTCAACATCGATATATATATCGGATAGAGCAAATTCTTCTCCGTCTTTTTTAAGAAAGGCTCTCCCATTTACATCATCTGTTGTCCACCCATCTATTACTTTGGAAAGGTTAGACTTTGGTAAGGCAGCCTCCGAGGACATTTCCCCCCACTTTTCAAGAGAGATCAAAACTGAACCTCTTTCAGCAAACCTATCACTTTGTTTAGAAAACTCTTCTAAAACCAACAGCTGCAACATAGCCTGTGCCGCATGAGTATTCGGAGATCCAACTAATGGTGGTAAGTCGGAGATAATTGGAATCAACCTCCGCTGATTTTGAGGCAAACTAAAGAGATAGTGTGGTAGGAGAACATCTCCTAATACAATGCTCAATCTATTTGGCTCTTTATTTCTGTGATATCCAATCTCATTTAAAATAATTAAGCTGCTTATCCTGTCTCCATTTGAGGTATAAAAGCTAGAATGAGCCTGAGCATATAGAATGGATTTCACTTCCGTAACTGTTGATTTATTTTTTCCACACCCTATTAAATGAGAAATTGTTTCAAATCCTCCTTCAATAAGAAGCGTGTTTGGATTTGGATTGCCCTCTATAATATTTTGACAGCCGCTTTTAACCTGCCATCGCAATAGACGATGACCTGCTAAAGATCCAAGCGATCTAATTCCCCTTGTTACTAGAGGAATAGCTTTTGCATCAATACAAGGGATTTGAGCCGAAGCAACTACTTTTCCAGCTTTTCCATAAATATCAATCCTATCCCTATTCTGGACGATATTTGAAGATTTTTGAAGAGCGGGTTTAATTGTTTCCATGAGACCAATAGGTAGTGCCGGATATAATTTCTGTTTTCTTTCGAATTGTAATTGTATTCGGTCCTTCCATAATACCTTAGCTAAAATATAAAAGTAACGACAATAATAAGGTTCTTTGGATAGATCGATCCACAATCGAAATAGATCTAAGGCTTTTCTTGTGCATTCATATTCTTTATACCAACTCCTTGATGCATTTGAAAATTCAGAAGCAGCATTTTCCCCTTCATCACCAATTGAAGTAATATATTGAGCAAAAGCATCATCAAGCCACAGCATTCCATCTATAGAATAAATAAGATGATCAGCATTGGGATTCAGAAGCCCTCTAAAAGACATTGATTTCTTGCTGTCTGGAACATTCCCTTGAAGAATCTCTTTAGGAAGTATCAGAGAGGCAAATGAATTGCATTCTTTTACAAGAGCGCGGGCGAGTAGGTCCCTTGCTCCCTCATCATTTTCTAACTTGCCATTCTCGTATTTCTTTAAGACTTCCCTAGCAGCATGATAATGCAGTTGGGATGGGTCTTCGGTTGAAAGATAATTTATAATCCAAATAGCAGCTCGAAAGCATATAGAAACATCTCCCAACTCAAAAGTTTTGCTGTTTTGTACGCTTTCTTTGAAAAATTCAAACATGTAGTTAAAATCACGCACTGAACAAGAAGATTCAGTATCTAAAATATCCCTACTAATCTTCTCCGCAATATCTTGAGGAAGACGACTGAAGGCTGGGAGAATTTTTATCTCAGATATTGTATTCATGATAAAAGGTCAGCATATTCGCTTTCAGCATTTTCAGCATAGGGTTGGGCAACTTTACCTTGACTAGCTGAACGCTTTTTTTGAGATTTATTTGGGGGTGACGAATCAGCGCCATCAGCCTCTTTTTTTTCCTCTTTCCAGTCGTCAAACTCAGGGATTCCATCTTTATTTTTTTTCAGGCATATCTTTTTAGGATAAGCGGTAAAATTAGTCTTAGTTACTTCAAGTATGGAATTTGATGAATCGTCACCGTTTTTTCTAAGCCTGGCTACCCATCTTGATCCATCGACAAAGCCGCTTGATCCTCGTCCATCTGCCTGACTGGAGCTATTATTTTTCATAGCATCTTTCGATATGTGATGGCTAAGCATAACTGTCGGTTTCCCTCCCAATTCTTCTGATATATTTTCCAAGCTGGAAATAAAAGAAGTGGCGGCTGCATTGTCCTTTTCAGCCTCCGGCCCTGAAAAGCGGGAAATCGGGTCAAGGATGAGTAGCTGAAAACCATCCGCCGGCTCTTTTTTCTTTAGTCCTTCAAGTACTTGATAGTAAAAATCAGTGCGCTCCCCATTGCCATCGATAAAATGAGCATTGAGCCCATGTACAGGGACTGGAATAAACTGCCTCGCTAGCATTTCAAGAGAGTTTTCATAGCGAAGAGAGTAGGCTTTCTTTTTT